>DUOL01000060.1 GCA_012838875.1 Bacteroidales bacterium
GCAAAAAAGCGACTTTAGAAGCTCTTTTTGCCGCCTTGCGTCCCCACGGCTTGCGACCGCGGACTTGTAGCCGAAGACCGACCCCGAGCGGAGCGAGGGGGCACGCCCTAATAAAAAATCTAATAATAAGTATGATTAACTGCTTGATTATGAAATAGTTATTTTTTATCCCTAAACTTTGGTTATTAATTTCAGCGACAATTTTAACTTGGTGGGAAAGAGAAAATCTTGTCTAAATAGGGTTTTCGGGTTTATCTTTTTTCGGAAGAGTTTGGAAAACCAGCATAGCGGAGTCTTTCATAAACGAGAGGATGAAAGCGGACCAGAGCATAATGGGCAATATAAGCCAAAGCATATTGAGAAACCAGAAATCGTTGCGGTTGTAAATTTTCCCTTTTTCAGGGTGATTGGGGAAATAACGTACGATAACTTTCTGATTTGCATTAGCTAACGATGTTTCAACGGGGACGGAATACTCTTTCATATCCACATAGTAACATAGAGTCATGGAAGCAGTTCCGTCGTTATGTATTGCAAAAGGTTTGTCCCAAATAAGAACTCCGTCCGTATATACACTGTGGGAATAAATGTAGTAGCATATAAAAAAGTAGACGGCGAAGATGAGTAAAATCCCGATTATAAAAATTTTTTTTCGTGAAAAATGGTGTGCTGTCATGTTAGGGGCTTAATGACCATCTCTTCAAGTAGAGAATCATAATCGACCAGTACTTTTGAGCCGACAGGGTAGGTATGTTTTAGAATTTCATCTGCTAAGAGGTCTTCAATGTATTTTTGAATGGCTCTTTTGAGCGGGCGTGCTCCGTAAGCACTTTCCCAACCCTGCTTGGCAATGTATTCTTTAGCATCTTGGGAAATTTCAGCTTCTAATCCCATTGCTTCTACACGTTTTAACAGTATCCCCAATTCGATGTCGATGATTTTCATAATATCCTCTTTTTGAAGATTATTGAAATAGATAACGTCATCTATTCGGTTTAAAAATTCGGGGGCAAAGGTCTTTTTCAGTGCATTTTCGAGGACGCTTTGGGCAATCTTATCTTTGTTGGCTTTTGTGGCTGCCGTGCTAAACCCGACACCGGTGCCGAAATCTTTTAATTCCCGCGAGCCGATATTGGAAGTCATAATGATAATTGTATTTTTAAAATCAACTCTTCTGCCGATACCATCGGTCAATTGTCCTTCGTCAAAGACTTGTAAAAGAACATTATAGACTTCGGGGTGTGCTTTTTCAATTTCATCAAGCAGAATGATAGAGTAGGGTTTGCGTCTCACTTTTTCCGTAAGTTGTCCTCCTTCTTCGTAGCCGACATAACCCGGAGGCGCACCGATGAGTCGTGAGATAGAGTGTTTTTCCATATATTCGCTCATGTCGACACGAATAATTGCGTCTGCAGAGTCAAACAGATATTCTGCCAGAACTTTAGCGGCATAGGTTTTTCCTACTCCGGTGGGACCGAGAAAGATAAACGTTCCGATAGGTTTATTAGGGTCTTTTAGTCCGGCACGATTTCTGCGAATTGCCTTTGAAATTTTTTGTATTGCTTCACTTTGGCCGATTACTTTTTCTTCGAGGACCTCTGCCATTTTTAGGAGTTTCTCACCTTCGTTTTTGGCAATTCTTTTTACAGGAACTCCTGTCATCATGGCGATTACTTCAGCTACATCTTCTTCCGTAACGATGGGTCGTTGTAGGTTACTTTCGCGTTCCCATTCTTCTTTTACTTTTTTTAGTTCTTTTTCCGCTATAATAACTTCGTCGCGATAGCCTGCTGCTGCTTGAAATTGTTGATTTTTAATTGCTTCATTTTTTAGTTTTTGAAAATTATCAATCTTTTTTTCAATTTCAACTAAATTTTCAGGAACGTGGATATTGTGTATGTGTACGCGTGAGCCGGCTTCGTCTAAAGCGTCAATAGCTTTATCGGGAAGGCATCTGTCTGTGATATAGCGTGTTGTAAGCGTTACGCAGGCTTTGAGCGCTTCTTCCGAATAGGTTACAACGTGATGATCTTCGTATTTATCTTTAATATTTGTCAAAATCTCTAAGGTCTCTTCCGGTGTTGTAGGTTCCATCATTATTTTTTGGAATCTACGTTCTAAGGCGCCGTCTTTTTCAATGTATTGACGATATTCATCTAACGTAGTGGCACCGATACATTGTAGGTCTCCGCGTGCTAAGGCAGGTTTAAACATGTTTGAAGCGTCTAAACTTCCTTGTGAACCGCCTGCTCCGACCATTGTATGAAGTTCATCGATAAAGAGAATGATATTCGGATTTTTTTCAATTTCATTCAAGATATTTTTCATACGTTCTTCAAATTGTCCGCGAAATTTGGTTCCTGCAACAATGGACGCCATATCAAGAGCAATAACTCGTTTATTCATCAATAATCGTGAAACTTTACCTTCCACAATGCGCATAGCGAGTCCTTCCGCTATAGCAGATTTTCCCACGCCGGGTTCACCTATTAGCACGGGATTGTTCTTTTTGCGTCTGCTCAATATTTGTGCGATTCGCTCCAACTCTTTTTCTCGTCCGACAATAATATCGAGTTTTCCCTCTTCGGCGTAGCGCGTTAAATCTTTGCCGAAGTTGTCCAACATGGGAGTTGAAGAAGTTTTAGCTCGACCTTTACCGGATTGTGTAAAGCGGCGGTCATTATCATCATCTTCTTCCTCGTCAAAGTCGCTTGAAGATATTATTTCTTGTGATTGATCGGCTTGGCTCTCTTTTAGTTCTGCTTGCACTGAATCATACGACATTCCCATACGGTTCAGTAACATTTTTACAGCCATAGTTTGCGGGTCGTGGCGATTATTTTTGAGGATTGCCAAAATAAAATGTTCAGCTTCAACAACTTCCGACCTATGTTCTCGTGAGATTAAGTAGGATAATCGTAACATATTTTCTGCTTGCGGAGCTAATTTTAAATCGTCTTTGTCTACTTTCTCGTTAGATGCAGAGATATTGTGCAATACATTTTCAAGTTTGTTTCGCAGTGCGTCTCTATCAATTTTAAAAACATCGAAAAGGTGTTGTAAGGTTGTAAAATTGGAATATTTCAAAATAGCTATGAAGATATGAGGTACACCGATTCCAAAGGAGTTATACAAATGTGCGATTTCTTTTGCTTCTGACAAAGCGTAAGTCATTTCTTCAGAATATTTTATTATCATAATATTTTTATTTTTAATAAAAAGGAGTTGTAAGCTGAACAGTTCACAACTCCTTTTTTCATTTTCGATAGTTTTAAAATTAATAATTTAGCGAGAGATTAGTACATGCCGGGCATTCCTCCGGGCATTCCGCCGCCCATAGGCATTGCCGGGGTTTCCTCTTTAATTTCTGCTAAGACGCATTCGGTTGTAAGTAACATACCTGCGATAGAAGCTGCATTTTCTAGGGCAATACGAGCAACTTTCGTAGGGTCAACAACGCCGGCAGCTATCATATCTTCGTAAACGTCCGTACGAGCGTTATAGCCGAAGTTTCCTTTTCCTTCTTTTACGGCATTAACAACAACTGAGCCCTCTTTTCCGGCATTTGCCACTATTTGACGGAGCGGTTCTTCAAGTGCTCTGCGAATAATGTCAACACCAATTTTTTGGTCTTCGTTTTCAACCTTTATGTTTTTCAGGTCATTAATAGCGCGGATGTAGGCAACTCCGCCGCCGGGGATAATTCCTTCTTCAATTGCGGCACGTGTTGCGTGTAATGCGTCATCAAAACGGTCTTTTTTCTCTTTCATTTCAACTTCTGAAGCGGCACCAACGTAAATTACAGCGACTCCACCTGCCAATTTTGCCAATCTTTCTTGAAGTTTTTCACGGTCATAATCGGAGGTGGTTTTTGTAATTTGTGCTTTAATTTGATTGATTCTTGCTTCAATAGTTTTCTTTTCTCCCTTACCGCTAACGATTGTCGTATTTTCTTTGTCAACCGTAATTTTTTCTGCGGTACCCAATAGTTCGAGACTTGCTTCTTCAAGTTTGTAGCCTTTTTCTTCTGAAATCACATGTCCACCTGTCAAAATGGCAATATCTTCGAGCATCTCTTTGCGTCTGTCGCCAAATCCCGGAGCTTTAACAGCTACAATTTTCAAACCGGCACGTAATCTGTTAACAACTAGCGTTGCCAAGGCTTCACTCTCTACATCTTCAGAAATTATCAAGAGAGGTTTTCCGCTTTGAACAACCTTTTCTAAAATTGGAAGAAACTCCTTCATGTTACTGATTTTTTTGTCATAAATCAAAATGTAAGGATTTTCGTATACCGCTTCCATTTTTTCGGTATTAGTGATAAAGTAGGGAGAGATATAACCTCTGTCGAATTGCATACCTTCAACAACTTTCACTTGAGTTTCGGTTCCCTTAGCTTCTTCAATCGTGATAACGCCTTCTTTTTTAACTTTAGCCATTGCTTCGGCAATCATTTCACCGACAGCTTTATCATTATTAGCTGAAATAGTAGCTACTTGTTCGATTTTTTCGTGGTTATCGCCAATTGCACTTGATTGTTTTTTCAAAGCTTTAACAACGGTTTCAACTGCGGTGTCAATTCCTCGTTTCAGGTCCATCGGGTTAGCACCTGCTGTAACATTTTTTAAACCTGTGCTATAGATAGCTTGTGCTAAAACGGTAGCGGTTGTTGTGCCGTCACCGGCTTGGTCATTAGTTTTAGAGGCAACCTCTTTCACCATTTGTGCCCCCATATTTTCGATGCTGTTTTCGAGTTCAATCTCTTTTGCTACGGTAACACCGTCTTTTGTAATTTGGGGAGCCCCAAATTTCTTATCAATAATTACATTTCTGCCTTTAGGACCTAAGGTAACTTTAACGGCGTTTGTCAATGCGTCAACACCTTTTTTCAAATTTTCGCGTGCGTCCCAATCGTATTTAATTTCTTTTGCCATTGTTTTATATTTTAATTTTATTAGTTATAACTTATTTTATTAAATTTTGTTTGATGAAAATATTAAAGGAGGTTACGATATAATAGCGTATATATCAGCCTCTTTCATCATAAGATAATTGTTTCCGTCTATTGCAATTTCAGTTCCCGAGTACTTTCCATAAAGAACAGAATCGCCAACCTTTACTGTCATTGGTTCGTCCTTCTTTCCGGGACCTGCAGCAACAATAACTCCTTTTTGCGGTTTTTCTTTTGCCGTGTCGGGGATAATAATTCCGCCGGCTGTTTTTTGTTCAGCTTCATCAGGTTTA
Organism: Bacteroidales bacterium; assembly: GCA_012838875.1. Classification (GTDB taxonomy): domain Bacteria; phylum Bacteroidota; class Bacteroidia; order Bacteroidales; family WCHB1-69; genus DUOL01. The sequence goes on from DUOL01000060.1 coordinate 5,245, forward strand.
ATCAAAACTCTGTCTGCTAATGGTTTAATGTTAAGTTTCATAATTTTATTTTTTAAAGATTTGTAGATAATAATTTAATACTCTTGTTCTCTGTAAACAATATTTAAGAAATGATTGTTCAATAACAATGTGTTCAAAATCCGTGCCAAAATTATCAGTTTTTAGTTTTTTATGGAAGAAGGGAAATTATCAGTCTGTATGGTTTTAAAATCACCATTTTTATCGGTAAAAATAAAAAAGGCGGCAAGTTCGGGGTGATTTTCTAAAAAAAGTAGTGCCTTTTCAACACCCATAACCATGAAAGCTGTTGCGTAGGCATCAGCGAGGGCACAATGATTAGCCACGACCGTAACGCTCAGTAAATTGGATTTTTCTGCCCATCCGGTAGCCGGATTGATGATATGAGAATAGCGAGTGCCGTTAATTTCCTGATAATTACGATAATTTCCGCTCGTAGCTACCGCGAGGTTTTCCAATTCAAAAGTGTAAAAACTTTCAATGGCATCGTCGCGTTTTTTTGTTGGAACTTGAATACCCACTCTCCAATTATCCTTTATTTTCTTCCCTTTAGCAACGACTTCCCCGCCGATTTCAACAATAAAATTTTTATAACCTCTCAATTCTAAAAGATTAGTCAGTAAATCGGTGGCATACCCTTTTGCAATTGCGTTAAAATTGAGTGTCATATTGTCATATTTTTTAATGAGTTTGTTTCCACTAAGGGAAATTTTATCGAAACCCACCCACTGTTTTACACTATCTATTTCATTTTGTGTAATTTTATTTTCCCTATTATTCCCGAATCCCCACAATTCAACTAAGGGACCGACAGTAATATCAAAAGCACCGTCAGTTTTTTCGCTCACATTTTTTGATAGCAAAAAGAGGTCAATTATTTCATCGTCTAATAGAATGTTATTCTCTCGATTAATCATAGAAATAGTAGACGTTGAATCAAAAATCGAGAATTGTTTGGAGAAATTAATCAATAAGGAATCTACCGCTTTTGTCAGCGAAGAGTCTTCTTTTCCGACATATACTATATTATAATATGTTCCCATACTATCTCCATGTATCGTTGTAATTTGTTTTTCGGTGCATGAAAAAAAGAGTGTTAGCAATAGTAAAAAAACGATGGATGAAATTTTATTTTTCATAGTTGTTTGGTTTTCAAATACAAAAATACACTTTTACCATAATCGCTCTTCATTGAATGCTAAATTTTTGTATCTTTGCGAGAAAAGTTGGTGGTTGAATAAGTCTAAGTGGTTTATTTTTAAGTAGTTGCAATTTATGCAAATTCATTTGCTTGATGATTAACCGATTAAGGGGCGACCCTTGCAAAGGCTTATTTTACTATATATAAAAATAAATAACTTTCAATAGTTATTTGATATTTTTTTGAACTTTTTTTTGTTCATTTTTGTAGAGAAAAGTTGAGGATTGCAACCCACTTGTAAAATATTCATTGTTAAACGTTTATTGTTTTTTTTTAAATGTCTACTAAAACTTTTAGTAAATCAGGTGAACACGCTCAGGTTTGGGAGAACTGTCTTTCCATCATTAAGGATAATATTGATGAAAATTCCTATAATACGTGGTTTCTTCCGATTTTACCTATTTCTCTTGAAAATTCGATGCTCACGATACAGGTGCCGAGTCATCTTTATTTCGAGTATATTGAAGAGAATTATGTGAACCTTTTAAAAAAAATAATTAGAAAAGAGTTGGGTGCGAACGGAAAATTAAAATACAAAGTACTTTTTGAAAGAAATAGTAATGATGGTAAGAGCAAAACCGTAGATTTACCGTCAAATCCGGTACGTCCGGGTTCGAATCCTGAAATACTTCAACCCATAGACGTTTATAGAGCAGATAATAAAAGAATTCCCGACCCTTTTATACTTCCCGGTATTAAAAAACAAAAAATTCCATCAAATTTAATACCTACTTTAAATTTTGATAACTATATTGAAGGGGATTGTAATCGTTTAGCACGTTCGGCAGGCTGGGCAATTGCTAAGGACCCCGGCGAAACGGCATTTAATCCGTTATTTATATATTCCGATGTGGGACTCGGGAAAACGCATCTTGCTCATGCAATAGGTATTCAAGCTAAAATTAATCATCCGTCGAAAACAGTTCTTTATGTTAGCGCCGACCTTTTCTATCAGCAGTTCATGGAGTCGGTTAGAAATAATAATCGTGATGATTTTATCTATTTTTATCAATCGATAGATGTCTTAATAATTGATGATATTCATTTTTTAGCGACGGGTAATAAAGAACGAACACAAGATGCACTTTTTTATATCTTTAATCATTTACATCAAAAAAGGAAACAGATTATCATTACTGCTGATAAATCTCCCGTAGAAATTTCGGGTTTTGAAGCGCGTCTGTTGTCCCGTTTCAAATGGGGATTGACAGCCGATTTACAAGTCCCTGATTTAGAGACACGTATTGCTATTCTTAATAAAAAATTGTCCAATAATGGAATTGAGTTTCCGGAAGAGGTTGTTAACTATCTTGCTTTAAGAGTTACCTCGAACACGCGTGAGTTGGAAGGTGCGATGATAGCAATTTTAGCACAGGCTTCTTTGAATAAACGCGAAATTAATGAAGAGTTGGCTAAAGAAATGATTGATAAATATGTGAAAAGCACGGCTAAAGAAATATCTATCGAATATATACAAAAGATAGTTTCCGATTATTTTGCAATCAGTATAGAACAAATAAATGCACGCACTAGAAAACGAGAAATTGTACAAGCCAGGCAGTTATGTATGTATTTTGCTAAAAAATATACTAAATTACCTCTCTCAAGTATCGGGGCGGCTTGTGGTAATAAAGACCATGCCACTGTCTTACATGCGTGTAAAACCATTAATAATCTTCAGGAAACGGATAAGAAAATGCGTCTCTATATTGAGGATATAGAAAAGAAACTTAAGATTTAATCTTTTCCTGATTTTGGTACTGAGCGACAGCAAAGGGGACACGTCCATAAGTCAGTTACAAAAAAAATATTTTTCTGATTTCTTAGTGTAATAAATGTACTAATTAGTTCAGATTATTTTTTTTAAAAAAAAAAGAGGTTGTCATACATTTGACAACCTCTTTTTGATTAGTTATATAATAGGCTTACTCTTTTACAAACATCTTAACAACAACCTCGTTATTATTAATCAACTTGATAAAGTATACGCCGGGGGCAAACGGTTTAACATCTATGCTAAAGTTATTTTCAGTAGCATTATTTTGATATACAATTTGTCCGGTAGAATTAAGAATTTCGTAATGTTCAAAAGTTATATCGGATTCAATTTGTAAGAGTGAACTTACAGGATTTGGGTAGATAGTAACATTTTGATTAATTATATTATCGTCAATTCCTGTTGGGCTGGTTGAAAAATCGTAAGGTAGCCATTCGCTGGTATTGCCGTCTCCACAATCGGATTGAACATAAACGGTATAGTCGGTTTCAGGAGTAAGTCCGGTAAGAGTATAGGAAGTTCCTGTAACTTGTATAACAGTACCTGTACCTTGTTCAAATCCTCTGGGACCATATTCAATATTGTAATTTTCTTCCGCGCCGGTCCAAACAATGAGTGCAGTACTTTCCGTAACGTCGAATAAGTATATCATGCTTGGAGGTGTGCAGTTTACAATAAGTTTGATATTATCCACAGCAGCGGGGGGACCGTCAGAACCGCTTTGGTCGTTACGCCACCCGAAATAGAGACGTTTCGTTGTTCCTGCGTAAGAGCCGGCTAAGGTTGTCGTAAAGCTAGTCCATTCAGCTTGGTCTACAAAGACTCCACCTAAATTAGATGAGCCGGCAGGACCTGAGGCTACAGTTACTCCATCTACATTTTGCATATTTCCAATATAAACTTTCATGTAGTCATAAGGACTCGATATTAACTCTCCAACGCATTTCCAATCGAAAGAGAGTGTAAATTGTTCTCCATTTTCGGGGAATGTTATATCGCGGTATGCCCAAATATTGCAGGAAGACGAAATATTATAAGTTCCATAGCTACTACTATTATTGGTAACATATAATGAGTGGGTCGGGCTTTCGGAGGTGCCGGTTCCGATAATCCAGAAGTTTGAGGCTTCTGTAAATTGCCAAGCAGCATTTTCGACACTATCTTCAAAGTCGACTAAGAATGGAACTTCAAGTGGTATTTGTGATGTTTCAAAGGAGGCAGGAATATTGTTCCAGGCACTGGTATCAATAGCATTACAAATAGCTCGAACATAAACATAGTAAGTATTGCTCGGATTTAACGAACCGACAGGAAGTGTGTAGCTCGTTGTATCTCCAACAAGGTAAGTATGTATACAAGTATCAGGATTGAAATTAGGATCGGTACTGATAGCAATTTCATAACCCAGCGGAGAAACTTCCGTAGTAGTCCAATTAATGGTTGCATAAGTTCCTCTCGGATCGGTAACCGTAACAGAAGTTGGTTTCTTACAAGGTGGAATGGGTTCAACAAGAATATTATCAAGATAGAGACCTTCATTACCATTATCTTGTCTTGAGAAAGCGATGTAATAGTTTCCACTAAAAGCAGAGATATCAGCTGTGTATTCTTGGTGGTTATTAGTATTAACAGTAAATGTACTTACTAATGTTCCTGAAGCTAAATTATTCGGATTAGAAAGAACGTAAACAGATAGGATAGGTGAGTAGGAAGCTGAGTAATTTTTAGCATAAAATGAAACTTGTTCATTGCCGTTAAGTTGAATTTCAGGAGTAACTAAGGTCGCATCATTAACATTAGAGGTTGATGAGGTTCCGTAGAAATAAGCGCACTTAGAACCGTTAACGCCATTCGTAGCGTTAGCTCGCCAATAATAGTAAGAACCGTTGTCAAAATTATTCCAACAGTAAGGAGCTGTTCTATTTCCAAGCGGGAACCACGCTTCTTCGAAATTGTATCTCCAAGGAATGGTAACAATTGTACCGCAGAGCGTACTGAATGGAACGATTTCGCTTGCAAAACTTTCATTATTATCATCACACATTGCTTTGACACGTAATTGATACGGTGATGAGGGTGAAAGCCCTGTTAACATGAATGGATTAGAATTAGCAATTACTCTCGTCCAAGTGCTAGCAGAGGCAAGTTTATATTCAATAATCCACGATGTTTCGTCTCCGCGAGAAGTCCATTGTACTAAAACGGAATCGGTAGTAATAGATGCTTCCGGAATTATAACATTGCTGACAGCTAAACAAGTATTAACATTTACTATAATGTTGTCTATAGCAATAGGAGGTTGGTTGTTTACGCTTCCATCATTAATCCATTCAAAATAGATACGTTTTGTTTGTCCGTAACAGTCAGTTAGTCTTTGCACTTCTGTATTCCATGATGTGTTGACATAAGATGAGCCGCTATATGCATTAAACCTAATATTTCCGGTTAGAGAATTATAGATGGTATCTGCATTGGTCGGAGTTGCAACAGTAGCCGCCGTTGCGGCTGTTACAACAGTGGGAGCACCGATAAAGGCTAACATATAGTCGTATTGACTTTCGCCCCGACATTTCCAGTCGAAAGAGAGTTCATAATCGCCCTGGCTTGCAAAATAGATATCGCGATATGCCCAAACGCGACATGCTTTGCCGGTGTAATTATTGCTAACCCCCTCATTATCAGAGATGTATAATCCTGTGGTTCCTCCATTATTAGCGGCGTTTCCTATATACCAACCATTTGGATAAGTTGCGTCATTATTGTTAACAATTCCCCAATTCTGTACCTCTGTTGCGTCTTCAAAATCGCAAATGAAGGGAACTACTAATGGAGGTTGTGTTGTCATGAATGGGAAAATATCACTCCAACTGCTTGTGGTATTTTCACCGCAGAGAGCGCGGATATAAAGATAGTAACTAGTATTGGGATTCAAATTAGTTATTGTGATAACCGTATCGGAAACAACGTAACGAAGAGTGGCTGTATCTATAACAAAGTTAGCAGTTCCTCCTAAAACAATTTCAAAATTAGATTCATCGGCAGCGGGAGTCCAATTTAAGGTAACGCTATTGGTATCAACGTGAACGACAGCAAAATTGAGAGGACGGGCACAAGAAACCGGAGCTATAGCTATGTTATCAATAGCGATGGCAGGTGAATTATGAGTGGATCCATTATTTCTCCATGCAAAATAGAGTCTTTTAGTTTTACCTGAATAGGTTCCGTCAAGGAGTGATGAGTAGGTATTCCAAGTTATATTGTTATATCCGGAACCATCATGACCGTTAAAGTAGGATTGATTTGAGCTTCTTAATTCATTCAATAGGGTTACGGCACCTTCGGGTACGGGTACTTGTACAACGCTATTTTCTGCTGTAACAATTTTAGGATCACCGATAAAAGCCATCATATAGTCATTTGTCGTTTCTCCTCTACATTTCCAATTAAAGGTGAGGGTATATTCGCCGGCAGGGGTAAAATAAATATCACGATATGCCCATACTAATGTTCCACTACCACCATAATCATTACTAACTCCTTCGTTGTTAGAAATGTACAAGCTGCTATCACCGCTATATTTTACGGCACTGCCGATATACCAATTAGGCGAAGTAGTTAAATCTACATTAGCGAATTGCCAATTACTATTTTCCGCGGCATCTTCAAATCCGCACATAAATGGAACCTGAATTGGAATTTGTGGGGTTTGGAAAAATACTATTGGACTGTAGAAACTATAATCCCCTCCGCCGCAATCGGTTCGTACGCGAACCTCATAAGTAGTACTTGAACTCAAATTAGTTAGCTGGTATTGAGGTGTTCCTGTTATTGGGACAACAGTCCAGGTTGTATCATTCGCTTTTTTGTATTCTAATGACCAAGTTAAATCAGTGCTATCAGCGGGTGTCCATATTACTATGGCGCTGTCAATAGTAACAGAAGAATCGGGAACGGTTACATTAGAAACGGAAACACAAGAATTTACGTTGATAACAATATTATCAAAAGCTGCCGGGGGGGCGTAAAAACCGGAACCGTCGTTGGTCCATGCAAAGTAGATGCGTTTTGTAGTTCCACTATAGTTAGCAGGAAGAGTTCCACGATAATGTTGCCATGTTTCACTTAGATTAAAATAAGTAGGATAATTATTATTAGTAATAGGAGTTGGGGTTAAGATATCAGCATTTGATCCCGCAGGAGGGGGTATAGGTCTTGAATTAGATGTGCTACCTGTAACCGGAACGGGGTCTCCAATAAAAACGCGCATATAGTCCCAACTACTTTCACCCTTACTGAGCCAATCAAATTCGAGAATATACTCTCCGGCTATATCAAAATAGATATCCCGATACGCCCATATTGTAACTGATCCTGAGGTATACGTGTGGGCTATGCCGTTAGTAGAAACATAAACAGCATAGCTACCGCTTGGGGTGTTGTTTACGGCATTTCCAACATACCATTTATTGGTAGCAGTGCTATTAGCCAACTGCCACCTATTCCTTTCCGTTGCATTTTCAAAATCACAGTGATAGGGCAATGTACCCGGGAGTTGGCACGTGGTAATAGTAAGTACAGTCGTGTTCCAATCGCTCGTATCTCCTACACCGCAGATGGTACGTAAATAAAGATAATACGTAGTTAGCGGTGATAAAGTTCCAATAGGAATAGTATATGACGAACTATCGGTAAATTGTAATCTTTGAGAGCAAGTATCGGGGTCGAAACCGAGAGTGGTGCTGTATGCCAATTCATAGCCCAGCGGGTTCGTTTCATAGCAATTCCATAAAATAGTTGCATTCGTTGCTCCTATATTGGTAGCTTGTAATGAAATGGGCTTATAACAAGTTGGGGCAGCTTGAACTGAAATATTGTCAAGATATAATCCTTCATTACCTTTATCTCTTCTAACAAAAGCAATAGAATAAACGCCTGTATAAGCCGATAAATCTGCGAAAAATTCATTATAACTGGTACTGTTGACAGTGAAAGAGTTTATTCTTATTCCGGAAGTAGTGTCATTTTGATTTGTTAATAGATAGACGGAGATGATAGGTGCGTAGCTTGAAGAATAATTTCTAGCAAAAAAGGTTACTTGTTCATTGCCGGAGAGCGTAATTTCCGGTGTTATTAGCCAAGCATTATTTTGAGTTGTCGTACCCGATGTGCCATAATAATAAGCACAACCGGAACTTCCAATTCCCATTGAGCTGTTGTATCTCCAATAGTATGAATAGAGATTATTGTCAATATTTTTCCAACAATAAGGAGCTGTTCGACTACCGGAAGTTATCCATGTACTTGGAAAATCGTATGACCAAGGGATAGAAGTGATAACACCGCAGCCGGAGTTGAAGTTAATAACAGAGCTATAACTACTTAAATCTCCACCGCCGCAGTCAGCTTTAATACGAACCATATAAGTAGTAGAAGACATTAGATTTGTCAAAGTACAAACCGGATTAGTTGAAACATTTACTATTGTCCAAGTAGCTTCGTCTGCTGCCTTATATTCTACAATCCAATTGGTTTCGCTACCGCCGGCTTGCCAGTGAACGACAGCTTCAGACGGGGTAATTGAACTATCCGGAACTGTAATATTAGTAACGTCAGGGCAAGTATAGATGACAATTGAAATATTATCTACTGCCGCAGGAGGTCCGTTCGTTCCACTTCCATCTTCTCGCCATCCAATATAGAGACGTTTGGTTGTATTTGCATAAGAAGAATCGAGAGTCGTAGAATAATTTGTCCAATTAGCTTGTGCATTTAAAAAACCGCCTAAGTTCACAGCTCCGGCTGGTCCGGTTGCTACTAATGTATTGGAAACGTCAACGCGATCTCCGATATAAACTTTCATGTAGTCGTACGGAGTAGAGTTAAACACTTCTCCAACACTTTGCCAATCGAAACTTAATACAAATTGATTGCCGCTTGGGAATGTTATATCTCGGTATGCCCAAATGCTTGAGTTGTTGTGGTTATAATCGTAAGTAACACCATCTGATGTTACATAAAGAGCCTTTGTGGGGCTATTATATATTGCCGAACCGATAACCCATTGGTTGCTACGATTTACGTACTGCCAATTTCGATTTTCGTTACTGTTTTCAAAATCGCAGTTATAGGGTAACGTAGCGGGAAGTTGTGTGGTACTGAAATAAATAGATGAGCTATAAGGACCTACATTACTTCCTCCACAATCAGCTTTAACACGTACTATATAAGTAGTTGCGGAGGTTAGTGTGGTTAGCGTACAAGTCGGATTGTTTGAAATATTCACAATTGTCCATGTTGTATCATCGCTTGCTCTATACTCTACAATCCAATTTGTTTCACTGCCGCCGGCTACCCAATTGACAACGGCTCCCGTACTAGTGATTGAACCGGCAGGGACTGTTACGCCGGTAACTCTTGGACAAGAATAAGCACCAATAGATAGATTATCAATAACGGCAGGCGGATTGTACATTATCCCCCCGTCGTTTGTCCAAGCAAAATAGATACGTTTAAATGTTCCGTAATATGATTGCGGTAATATTCCGTTATATTGCTGCCATACATCACTTAAATTAAAGTAGGTAGGATAAGGAGTATTTGTTACGGGGGTCGGAGCTAAGGTATCGGCATTTGCCCTATTAGGAACAGGTATAGGACGAGAGTTAGTAGTGGTTGCTACAACGGGGACGACATCTCCAATAAAAACGCTCATATAGTCATAACTACTTTCACCTTTTCCCTTCCAATCAAAAGATAACAAATAATAATCCGCCTGTGTATCAAACAAGATATCCCGATAAGCCCAAACGGTAACTATATTTCCGGTATATGTATTAGTAATTCCATTATCTGATGAGATATACATAGCGTTATTTCCACCGGGAGTATTATTTGTTGCAGTTCCAATGTGCCATTTATTATCGTTCGTACTATTAGCAAATTGCCAATTTAAGTTTTCCGAGTTATTTTCAAAATCATAAGTAAAGGGGACGATAAGAGGTATTTGTCCCATAGTAAAGCTATCAATAAGAGTCCAAGTGCTATAATCACTACCGCAATCAGTACGTATAGCAAAATAGTAGGTAGTTAATGGTGTTAGAGAAGTAAACAGATAAGTGGTATCTCCATTAATAGCAATAGGTGCTACAGTATCAGGGTTAAATCCCGGTTGTGTACTTATAGCAACTTGAAAATCCGTTGTCCCTGGAGAAGCTGTCCATGTAACTCTTGCTGAATTATGTCTAACATTTGAAACAAAAACACCTGTCGGTGCAGGGCAAGCAGGGATGGTTTCGATAACGACATTGTCAAGATAAACGTCATATTGTCCGGTATCTTTTCTGGCAAAAGCGAAACAATAATCACCTATGTAAGCAGATAAGTCAACAATATATTCTTGGTAATCAGTATGTGTAACGGTTATTGTTGTAATTGTACTTCCAATCGTACTTGTTTGAGATGCCAATCCCATAATAGTTAATTTGGGAGAATAAGAAGTGTTAGCTTTAACCCAAAAACGGAGCTGTTCATTTCCTGTCAAAGTCAAGTAAGGAGTAATTAAATAGTCATTATTTCCTATAGAAGAGCTTCCGCTAAAGCGTGCACAACCGGAGTTATTAATTCCGCCTGTTGCATAAGATACCCATTTATAGGTAGTATTGAACATGTCAATATTGTTCCAACAGAGTGGTGCGGTTAGCGGTACTCCAACACTTTCCCACTCATTTTCAAAATCATAACTCCAAGGGAATGTGGTTATGATAGCACAAGTTGTTTGGAAGTCCACAATATTTGTATAAAAACTCTCGTCTCCACCGCCACAATCTGCTTTTACTCTTACCTGATATTTCGTAGCGGGGGTTAAGTTCCCTAATGTATAAGGGTTACTTGAAACGGAAACAGTACTCCAAACCGTGTCGGTAAGAACTTTATATTCTACAATCCATGCGTTGTTTAGCGTATCATTCCAGTGAATAACTACCGAATTTGTAGAGATGGTTGAGTCGGGAATTTGAACTTGGGTAGGTGCAACACAAGTATTAACATTAATAAAGATATTATCTACCGCTGCCGGGGGAGCGTAATACGAGCTCCCGTCGTTTGTCCAAGCAAAATATAGACGTTTGGTGGTACCGTAGTATGATGCAGGGAAAGTTCCATTATACTGCTGCCAATTTTCACTTAAGTTGAAATAGGTAGGTGCATTTGTATTCGTTATAGGAGTTGGTGTTAAAGTAACGGCATTAGCTCCGGCAGGTGGAGCTATAGGACGAGAATTTGTGGTAGTAGCTGTAATAGGAACGCGGTCTCCTACAAAAACGTTCATAAAATCCCAAGTACTTTCACCCTTACAAATCCAATCAAAGCTAAATTGATAATCTCCCAAAATATTAAAGGTTATGTCTCGATATGCCCAAATAGTTACTGCTCCTGATGTATAGGTATGTGCCGTGCCATTGGTAGAGATATAAACACTATAACTGCCGCTCGGAGTATTATTGACACCCGAATTTATGTACCATTTATTGGTATTGGTACTATTAAGTAAATCCCAATTATTCCTTTCCGTTGCATTTTCAAAGTCGCAAGAATAGGGCAATGTAGTTGGAATTTGAGCCGTTTGAAAAGGAAGTGTTACACTCCAAAAACTATTTTCAGTTCCACAAACAGCTCTTACTTTAACATAATAGGTTACTTTAGATTGTAATCCTGTTAAGGTATATGTTGTGTCGGAAACAGTAATGAGAGTTGCCGTATCGGGATTGAAATCAGACTGTGTGCTATAGGCTATTTCAAAGACGGATTCATTATTTACAATATCCCATTGTATCGTAGCACTATTCTGAGTTATATTGGTTGCCGTTAAATTAATGGGTGCCGAACAATTCTTACTAATGATAGAAAGATTATCAATGGCGGCGGGAGGTTGAGTCCCATTTAAGTCATTATTAACCCACAAAAAGTAGATTCGTTTTGTTGTACCCGAGTATTCGCTAGGAAGAATTCTTGAAAAACTGTTCCATGTGGTGAAAACGTTATCTGTCCCGTCCCAAGCATTAAAATTCGTAGTCCCATTCAGGGGATTTACAAGCCCTACACCAGCAGTAGGCGGTGAAAAGGTGGTAGTTGTAGAGGCTGTGACCGGAGCCGGTGTTCCAATGTAGACACGCATATAGTCAACCGTAGTTTGACCGATAGCTTGCCAATCAAATTTAAGCTCATATTCTGCGGCGGGGGTAAAATAGATATCGCGATACGCCCACACGGCACAAGAAGCAGACGCTGTGGTATATGCATTGGTACGTCCCGTATTATTTGTAATGTATAAACTTTTCATTCCGCCATAGTTAACAGCCGTATCAATGTACCAATTATTAGGACGATTCAAATCGGTATTTCGAGCGTATCCCCAAAGAGCATTTTCTGTGTCATCCTCAAAATCAGCTAAATAAGGAACTGTTCCTGCGATTTGTGTAGTCATAAAATTAATAGATCCACTCCAATTACTCGTATCGCCGGCTCCACAAATAGAACGAACATAAACGTCATAGTAACTATCGGGTGTTAATCCCGTAATAGTTGCGGTATCGTTGTTAAAAGTTTGTATTGTTCCGGTACCTAATGTAAAACCTCGGTTCCCGTATTGTAATTGCCAAGTTGTCGCAGTACCGTTTTCTGTCCATGAAAGTAAGGCTGAAGTAGAGAACGGGCTAATTAATTGAAGCATAGAGGGCTTTGCACATGTAGAAACGTTATCATATTCAAAGGTGGTTTTAGGAAGGAAGTTTCTAAGAGTCCCGTTTCCGCTATATCCGGTACCATGAGCTTCACGTCCATTCCCAGTAGAAGAAGTACCATAAAAAGAACAAGAGGAATAATTTCCTGCTACGGGTTGATTAAACTGAATTAAAAGATTGTTACCTGTATAAGTAAAGGGAGTGGTAAATTCAATAACCATTTGACCATTGGCAACAACAAGAAGTCCTGTATATACATCATCAAATTGAGGAGATAGGAAACCGGCAGAGACGTTCCCCGTAGTCATAGCAAGTGAAACCGTAATAATTCCTGTCCACGGAGTGTTTGGACCGGAAGAGGTATAGAAAGTTAATTTTTCTATCTGCTTTCCTTGCATAGCGGTTAATAAGGTTGCATCATAAACCATCTGAGTACGTTGAATATTATCTAAATAAAGCCCATAAACCGGAATGTAATTATTGGTAGTTGTTCCATCGGCAACGGTTAGTGTTTGTGCACGTGGGTTGTCCTGTGTTGAGGTTAAATGAGAAGTAGACGGATTCGCAAAAAGGATAGAATTCCCGATAAAAAGTAGCAAAAGCGTTGCTACAAAACTAAAAATGTAACTCTTTTTTCTCATAATTTATTGATTTTAAATGAATAATTCTAATTAAGTTTTATTTTTTTCTTTTTTATTAAAAATAATAATCGGCTTTAAAATTAAAAGAAAAATCAATACAAAAAGCAAAAATTGATTTTTTTTTATAATTTTTTATCTACATCAAAAAAATAAATTGGAAAAACTGTTTTGTTTCAGAAAAATAGGAAGAGTAAAATTCAAAAAAAAAAATTAAAAATTTCCTGTCTTTTAGATAGTCAAAATAATTTTAATTTTAATTAGGGCGTGTCCCCTCGCTTCGCTCGGGGTCGGCGCCCGGTTCCAAGTCCGCGGGCACAAGCCGTGGGGCCGCAAGGCGGCAAAAAGAGCTTACAAGCTCGCTTTTTTGCCGCCGCGTCCCCAGCGGCTTCCGCCCTTGCGGGCTTTCCACCTAAGCGCCTCAC
>DUOL01000061.1 GCA_012838875.1 Bacteroidales bacterium
AGCTCGCTTTTTTGCCGCCGCGTCCCCAGCGGCTTCCGCCCTTGCGGGCTTTCCACCTAAGCGCCTCACGCAGCCAACTTGCTCGTGTAAAGCATCTTAGAGAAGATGTTGAAAGTGGAACGTGGGAAAATGGAAAACTTACCCCCAAAGGCGACACAATATGTGGAAAATAAAAAAGGGCTGAACCTTATTCAACGGATTCAGCCCTGATTTTTCTGTCTACGAAATTCTCTTCGACAGCAAGGATTATCTCTCGCTCAATTTTTTATATCCGTTATATCTCCATTGAGCATTTTCTTGGGTAACCTTGAAGAGTTCTTTAGCCTCTTCGGGGAAGGTTTTCAGCAATGAGCTGTAACGAACTTCACTCATAATAAAGTCTTGGAATTTGCTCCAATCAGGTTCTTTACTATCAAGTGTAAAACCGTTACCCGTTTCATTTTCGAGTTCAGGATTAAAGCGCCACAAGTGCCAATAGCCACATTCTACAGCTAACTTTTCTTGATGTTGTGAGCGTCCCATACCCGATTTCAAACCATGATTAATACAAGGAGAGTAGCAGATAATAATCGAAGGTCCGTCGTATGCTTCAGCCTCTTTCACTGCTCTGAAGAATTGGTTTTGATTAGCTCCCATAGCTACCTGCGCTACGTAAACATAGCCGTATGATTTTGCCATCATTCCTAAATCTTTTTTACGAATTTTCTTACCGGAAGTAGCAAATTTCGCAACCGCACCGGCAGGAGTAGCTTTTGAAGACTGTCCGCCCGTATTGGAATAAACTTCCGTATCAAGAACGAGAACGTTCACATTTTCTCCGGAAGCTAAAACGTGGTCTAAACCGCCGAAACCGATATCATACGCCCAACCGTCACCACCAAATATCCACTGTGATTTCTTTACTAATAAATGTTTCATAGAAGCGATTTCTTTACAATAAGAGCAATCGCATTTTTCTACTAAAGGAACTATTTTATCAGCAATTTTCTTACTTTCAAGGGTATTATTTTTATTATCAATCCACTGTTGGAATAAATCTTTCAGTTCGGGGGAACAGGACTTACAATCGGCAATCGCTTCTTTCATAATTCTTTCGATTCTATCACGCAATTTACGTGTTGCCGTTACCATTCCGAAGCCAAATTCGGCATTATCTTCGAATAAAGAGTTTGCCCAAGCCGGTCCAAACCCTGATTTATAATTCTTACAATAAGGCGTTGCGGGTGCTGAAGCCCCATAGATTGATGAACAGCCTGTGGCATTAGCAACCATCATTTGCTCTCCAAAAAGTTGTGTAACTAACTTGATATAAGGCGTTTCTCCACAACCTGCACACGCACCGGAAAACTCAAATAAGGGTTGTGCAAATTGACTGTTTTTCAAACTTGCCGTTTTATCAATTAAATGATCTTTATAAGTTACATGCTTTTGTGCAAATGCAAAGTTATCTGCTTGTTCTAATTGTGTTTCTAACGGTTTAAGTTCTAATGCTTTGGTTTTAGCAGGACAAACGTCAACACAATTACCGCAACCCGTACAATCTAAAACGGAGACTTGCATTCTGAAGTGCATTCCGCTCAACTCTTTCGGATTCTTAACATCCAACGTTTCCATGGATGCAGGAGCTTTTTTCTTCTCTTCGTCTGTCATCACCACGGGGCGGATAGCGGCGTGGGGACACACGTAGGAACATTGATTACATTGGATACAGTTATCCTTAATCCATGCAGGAACATGAGACGCAATTCCGCGTTTTTCGTATTGCGATGTTCCGGCAGGGAAGGTTCCGTCTTCGTAACCCAAAAATGCACTAACCGGAAGGTCATTTCCTTTTTGAGCTAACATCGGTTCCATGATATTCTTAACAAAATCCGGAATATCTCTGGTATCTTTTTCTTTCGTTATATCAAGTTTTGCCCATTCGGCAGGAATGTCCACCTTAACAATCTCCCCGCCTCTATCAATGGCTTCATAGTTCATCTTAATGATATTTTCACCTTTTCTGCCATACGATTCCACAACATGCTTTTTCATTTCCTTAACCGCTAAATCATAAGGAATTACATTAGAAATTTTAAAAAATGCAGATTGTAAAATAGTATTCGTACGATTTCCAAGACCAATTTCTTCAGCTATTTTAGTAGCATCAATAATATACATATCAATGTTATTTTCAGCTAAATAACGTTTTACGTTATTAGGAAGATTATTTTTAGTCTCTTCAACACCCCAAGGAGAATTGTAAAGGAACGTTCCACCTTTTTTCAATCCTCTTAAGCAGTCATATTTATGAATGTAAGAAGGCACATGTACGGCAACAAAATCGGGAGTGCTCACCAAATACGGAGCACGAATAGGATGGTCGCCGAAACGTAAGTGAGAACAGGTATATCCGCCCGACTTTTTACTATCGTAATCAAAATAAGCCTGACTATATTTATCCGTATTATCTCCGATTATTTTAATGGAGTTCTTATTGGCGCCTACTGTTCCGTCTGCTCCTAATCCGTAGAATTTAGCTTCATAGGTTCCTTTGGGAAGAATCGAAAATTCCGCTGTGCGTGGGAGTGATTTATGCGTTACATCATCAGTAATACCAATAGTAAATTGATTTCTAGGTTGCGCACTTTTTAGATTATCAAAAACGGAAACAATTTGTGCCGGTGTCGTATCTTTGGAAGACAACCCGTAACGACCTCCAACAATTAAAGGAACATTTTTACAATTGTTATAGTAAGCTTCTACCACATCAAGATATAGTGGATCGCCGGTTGCTCCTGTTTCTTTGGTTCTGTCGAGAACACAAACTCTTTTCGCTGTTTTCGGCATAGCTTCGAAGAAATATTTAACCGAGAACGGGCGATATAAATGTACGCTTATCAAACCGGTTTTAGCACCCTCGGCGTTCAATTTATCAACGACTGTTTTAATGGTGTCGGTAACGGAGCCCATAGCTATAATCACGTCTGTTGCGTCCGCTGCACCATAGTAGCTAAATGGAGCATATTGACGTCCCGTAATTTTGCTGATAGCTTTCATATATTCGGCTACGATATCGGGAATGCGGTCGTGAAATTTATTCTGTAACTCGCGGGTTTGGAAATAGACGTCCGGGTTCTGAGCCGTACCGCGTGTAACGGGACGTTCAGGATTCAACGCATTATCTCTGTATGCACGAAGTGCCTCTTTATCTAACAACGAAACTAGTTTTTCTTGGTCGGCAGCTTCTACTTTTTGAATTTCATGTGATGTTCTAAAACCGTCGAAAAAGTGCAAAAATGGAATTCTCCCTTTAATAGCGGCTAAATGAGCTATCGGAGCTAAGTCCATAATTTCTTGTACGGAACCCGTGGCTAACATTGCAAAACCCGTTTGACGCGTACTCATCACGTCCGAGTGATCTCCGAAAATAGATAATGCTTGAGCGGCTAAAGAACGAGCAGAAACATGGAAAACTCCCGGTAAGAGTTCCCCTGCTATCTTATACATATTCGGAATCATCAGTAAAAGCCCTTGTGAAGCAGTAAAGGTGCTTGTCAAAGCGCCTGCCTGTAACGAACCGTGCACAGCACCCGCCGCACCGGCCTCCGATTGCATCTCAACAACTTTTACAGTCTCATTAAAAATATTTTTCCGTCCGGTAGCTGCCCACTCATCTATATATTCTGCCATAGTAGATGAGGGAGTAATAGGATAAATAGCGGCTACTTCGCTAAACATGTAAGCGACATGGGCTGCTGCATAGTTCCCATCGCAAGTCATAAAATTTTTTTTTGCCATAACTTTTTGTTATTTAATATAATACTCTAATCTTTACTTCTATTTTTTTCGTTGGCAAAGTTATAAAAAAAAAATGAATAAAGCTAATGTTCTAATATTACCAATAAAATTTTATTGTATCTTTGCTCAAAAAAAAATTTATGGAATGGATTGGAATTGTCGTTATCATCTTACTAGGTCTCGCTGCCCTATTACTTGAAATTTTAGTCTTACCCGGTGGCGTTGTCGGCATCACCGGTACGCTATTTATCGTAGCAGGGATTATTCTTGCTTATGTCCGAATGGGAGCCACCGCCGGAACAATAACACTGGTAGCAACAGTCCTGTTTATTATATTCATCATCATTATGATGTTTAGAAAAAAAACTTGGAAACGGGTTATGTTAGAAGATAATATAACCGGAAAAATGAATGTGATAGACGAAAGCAAGATTTCAGTCGGTATGACGGGCATTGCCGTTTCTCGTTTGGCTCCGGCAGGAAAAGGAAAATTCAATAATGAAATTGAAGAGGTACACTCTTCACATGGTTTCATTGACGTAGGAAAAGAAATTATCATCACCAAAATAGAAGGTAATAAAATCATTGTTAAATTAAAATAAAAAAACGTATGAACGCAACAGTAATTCTCATTTTTGTAGGTTGTTTATTCCTTTTAATTCTCTTTTTATGGATTGTTCCACTTCGCTTGTGGTTCGCAGCACTTCTTTCCGGAGTCCGTGTTTCACTATTGCAACTTATCCTCATGCCTTGGCGAAAAGTAAAAAGAGAAGTTATCGTCAACGCCCTTATTATGGGTACAAAAGCTGACATTAAATTGAATAGAAACGAACTAGAAGCACACTATTTAGCCGGTGGACACGTAATCCCCGTAGTTAATGCCCTTATTTCGGCTGATAAAGCGAATATCCCTCTGGATTTTAAGGCGGCAACTGCTATTGACTTAGCAGGTCGAGATGTGTTAGACGCTATTAAGACATCGGTTATTCCAAAAGTTATTGACACTCCTCCGGTGGCAGCTGTGGCAAAAGACGGAATCCAGCTCATCGCTCGTGCTCGCGTAACGGTTCGTACAAATATTAAACAATTAGTCGGAGGCGCCGGCGAAGAAACTATTATTGCCCGTGTCGGTGAAGGTATTGTTACTGCTATCGGTTCGGCTAATACACATAAAATGGTATTGGAAAATCCGGATTCAATTTCTAAATTAGTGTTAAACAAAGGATTAGACTCCGGAACCGCCTTTGAAATTTTATCCATCGACATTGCAGACGTTGACGTAGGAAAAAATATCGGAGCAATCTTACAAATGGACCAAGCTAACGCCGACAAAAATATTGCGCAAGCTCGCGCCGAAGAACGCCGCGCAATGGCTATCGCACTCGAACAAGAAATGAAAGCGAAAACACAAGAAGCTCGTGCTAAAGTGATTGAAGCTGAAGCAGAAGTGCCACTCGCACTCGCACAAGCATTCAAAAACGGGAATTTTGGCGTTATGGATTACTATAAATTAGAAAATCTTAAAGCCGATACACAAATGCGAGATAGTATTAGCAAAACCGGACAACCTACTACGAAAAAAGGAGGAGAAATAAAATAAACACCTCCCCCTATTTCTTACTATTAATATTTATAAATCGCTTATTATCAATAGAAATGAAAAAGTTTTTTCGACTTATACTAATAATCTTAATCATTTCAATACCCAAATTATACTCGCAAAACTATAATTATACTTACATTTTGGTTGATACTAACTATGATAAATCCTACGACACGTCAATGAAAAATTATATTGATAGTCTTAAAAATTTATTAGACTTTGAAATGAATAAGGTTATTGGCTACACCGATACGCCATTATATGTGAAAACTCCTCAAAGTGAATTATCTAACCTCCTGACAGATATTGTTTTTAAACGAGGAAATGAGTTTTCGCTAAAAGAATTAGGGAATCCGGTAGATCTTTCTCTACTAAATTTTGGTGGAATTAGAGAGCATTTCATTGATAAAGGAGAAATTACCGTTGGCGATATTTACACTATTTCACCTTTCGATAACACATTAGTTATTATCGAGTTAACAGGAATTGAGTTGAGAAAAGTCTTCTCTAAATTTACTGCGGAAGATAATCAACCTTACGCCAATGCAAAAGTACTTTATCAAGGGAATAAGATTGCTTCGGTAACGGTAAACGGGGAACCTATAAATTATGAACGAACTTACTACTTAGCAACGCTGGATTTCATTGCTAACGGCGGAGATAATATTTTAACGGGTATAGTATTTAAAAAGGTTACTCCTACCCATATTCTTTTACGAGAAGCCGTAATCGGTTATATTACTTCCAAAAAAAATATTAAACCCCGCCTTGATGATCGCGTAACTATCCAATAATTAAACGAATAGAATAAAATATGAAAAAAGTACGCTTTTTATTTCTTATTTTAAGTATAGGATTATTTTTCTCGCTGCATGCTCAAAAATCTCAAGTTACTATTTTACATACTAATGACACGCACAGCCAAATAGAACCATTCAATGATAAACAGTTGGGAAATGTGGGCGGCGTTCTTCGTAGGAACGAAATTATCCAACAAGAACGACTAAAAGATTCTACCCTATTGCTTATCGACGCCGGGGATTTTTCGCAAGGCACCCCCTACTTTAACGTATTTAAAGGCTTTCCCGAAATCGAACTGATGAACAGAATGGGCTACGATGTCGCCACCCTCGGAAATCATGAATTTGATAATGGATTTAAAGAACTTGTAGAACGCCTGAAACAAGCAAACTTTCAAATAGTTTGTGCTAACTATAAATTCAAATACAAACCGTTAGTCGCTTTGGTTAAACCTTATACTATCATCGAGAGAAATAGGGTTAAAGTGGGCATTTTTGGTCTCTCCCCCGATTTACAAGGACTTGCCTCTCCGACTATTATAGACGGCATCTTTTTCCAAGACCCGATTAAAACGGCTAAAGAGATGGTTGCTATCTTAAAAGAAGAAGAGTGCGACTTGATTATTTGCGTTTCTCATTTAGGATTTAAAACAGAATACCCGACTCAAGAAGTGTGCGACTACTCATTGGCAGAGGCAGTGGGAGAGATAGATTTAATTATTGGAGGACATACACACACAACACTTACAACTCCGCAAATTGTAAATGGAGTTCGTATTGTTCAAGCTAAGAACAAAGGAACTTATATTGGAAAAATGGTCATTTCTTATGAATAAATTGTACTTATTATGCTTTTTCGTGACGTATTAGTTGATGAAAATCTCAAACAACAACTTATTAGCTTAGTAAAGAATAATCGTATTAGCCATGCGCAGCTCTTTTTAGGTCCTGCCGGCTCTCACAAATTTGCTTTAGCAATCGCCTACGCTCAATATATATTGTGTGCTAACCGAGGCGAAGAAGACTCGTGCGGTACCTGCCCATCCTGCGTTAAATTTGCCAAATTAGCACACCCCGACTTACATCTTATTTTTCCTGATGCAAATACCGACTCCAAGAAAAGCCAAAAAGGAACTGCCCAACAACAAGCAATGGCAAAATTTATAAATTTTGTTACCGAAAACGATTATCATCTTGACTACAATCAATGGAGTGAAGGCGAAAGCAAACAGTTGAATATCAATGCAAATGACTGCTCCTTCATTGTTCATCAAAACAATATACGCTCCTATGAAAGCGGATACAAAATATTTATTCTATGGATGGCAGAGCGTCTGTATCATGGGGCAGCACCTCGACTTTTAAAAACACTTGAAGAGCCTGAAAATAAAACACTTTTTATATTAATAGCTGAAAACTCGGAGAAAATTTTACCGACCATCCTATCTCGTACACAATTAATAAAAATTCCTAAATTGAGTAAAGAGACTATCAAATCGGAATTGCAAAATAAATTCAATGTAAATGAACGAACAGCAGACGATATAGCCGAAATTTCAGAGGGAAATTATATTAAAGCAATAGAATTATTGAATGATAGTGAGGCAATAGAACTTTTATTAGACGATTTCAAATTCATTTTGGAAAGTGCTGTTGCCCACGCACGTAGCGACATTCAGAACATTCGTTTCATAGAACTACAAGAACGGTTTACTAAGATTATTGCTGAAGGCAGAGAAAAACAAAAACAGTTTATACGCTATATGATACAAATGTTTCGTAATATTCTTTTAGTTAACAGTAATAAAACAGAACTCTTACGAGCCACTACGAAAGAAAAAAATATCCTATCAACGTTCACTCCCTATATAAAATTACGGAACATCTCCCCTATTACTGAGGCTTGTAATAAAGCAATTCTCTATATTGAACGAAACGGAAATTCTTCTTTAATATTCAACAATTTATATTTTAATATAGCTAACAGACTCCAAGTTAGATAATTAACTATTTAGGAAAAAGAGAATCTACGAACTCCGCTTTATTAAAAACTTGAAGTTGTTCTATCTTCTCTCCCACTCCGATATATTTAACGGGCACGTTAAGCATATCGGAAATACCAATTACGACACCTCCCTTAGCGGTACCATCTAATTTAGTGATTGCGAGAGCATTAACATCAATCGTAGCAGTAAATTGCTTTGCTTGTTCAACGGCATTTTGTCCTGTTGTCCCATCAAGTACTAATAGTAACTCCTGCGGGGCGGTCGGTATAAGTTTCTGAATCACGTTTCTTACTTTGGCTAATTCTTTCATCAAACCGGCTTTATTATGTAATCTTCCGGCTGTATCAATAAGTACAACGTCAATATTTTTTGCTATTGCCGAAGAAACCGTATCGTAAGCGACAGCGGCGGGGTCGGAGCCCATTTCCTGAACAATAATCGGAACATCGGCTCTTTCCGACCAAATTTTAAGTTGGTCAATCGCGGCGGCACGGAACGTATCTGCAGCTCCCAATAAAACGGAATAACCTTTTTTCTTATATTGATACGCCAACTTGCCAATGGTTGTCGTTTTCCCAACCCCATTCACTCCCACTACCATGATAACATAAGGCATTTCTTGTTTTGGAATTTCAAAATCAGGCAAAAGCACCTGCTCATTTTCTAACAGTAACGCCCCGATTTCCTCCCGTAATATCTGATTTAACTGACTTGTCCCCAGATATTTATCTCTTGAAACTCTATTTTCGATTCGCTCTATTATTTTTAACGTTGTAGAGACACCAACATCAGAAGTAATGAGAGTCTCCTCCAAGTCATCAAGAACCTCATCATCTACTTTCGATTTGCCCGCAACTGTTTTTGCTAATTTTGCAAAAAAAAGTTCTTTTGATTTCTCAAGTCCTTTATTTAAGTCCTCTTTTTTCTCTTTAGAAAATATAGAAAAAAAACTCATAATTATAACTATTAACCATTAATATAATAAGCAACAAAAAAAGCTGAAACGAGCAATCGTTTCAGCTTTCAGTATATATGGAAAAAGATTATTTTTTATTTAAAAAATCTTTCACATTAACAGAATCAACGACTGCTTCTTTAAAAACATAAGCGCCCGTTTTAGGAGAGCGTTCCATTTTTACTACGCGTGTGTAAGTAACACCGCCACCTTTTTTTAACGTTGCAACAACTTTCTTTGCCATTTTTTATAATTTTATTTAATTTCTTTATGAACTGTAACTTTTTTCAAATAGGGATTGTATTTTTTCAACTCCAATCTCTCGGTGGTATTTTTTCTGTTTTTCGTTGTAATATAGCGAGACATTCCAGCAACACCACTTGCTTTTTGCTCAGTGCACTCCAATATAACTTGTTGACGTGCCTCTTTATTTTTCTTTGCCATAACGAGATATAATTTTTTCTAACTAACTTAATTTTCGAGTGCAAAAATACAAAAAAAAATTATACGTAACACTGCCTTCGATATTTTTAAAAAGAAATAAAATTATTCTGCCTAAAAAACTATTAAAAAGGCACTGATTTACTATTTCAATGACGCTTTTAATTATTGATAGCAGCATATTTAGACTGATTCGCCGGGTCTAATTGCTTCATAATAGAGATAACCATACTTTTCTCCGGAGCAGTGCCTTCCTTAAAAATATTGATGATTTCCTGCGACTTTGCAAGGACAATGAGCTGAATAATGTACAAATTACTCTTCTGTTTATTTACATCTTGCAACAACTTTAAACTTTCAAGAATTGAAGCTCTGCCAATATCGGGTGATTCAGACATAACATCTAATCCGAGACGATGATAATTATAGAAAAACTCATGCACCTTGCTATAAGCACCGTTAGTCAGATTTTCCATTAACCAATAGCGGTTCTTTTGTCCGGTTTCAAAAACTTTCCAGCCCGGCTCGGTCGCATTTTGATTTAAACTCACAATAGATTGACATTTAGCATAGTACGGATAACCGCCGTTGAGAGAAAAGGAGTCAAAATCAACAGCTAAAAAGAGATTCAAATAGAACGCAATGAGAGAAGTTAACTGGTTAAGGTTAGCATTGTCGGCATATTCAAGGGGTTGCCCCTCTTCATAGGTAAATTTGATATCCTTATCTTGGAAATTCAACAAGGTTGTTTTATAATTACTGCCAAAAACGGGGCGTTGCAACTGAACGGTCATGGACGCCGTAAGAACGTCCCCCGCAACCGCATCTAACGTCAACAAAATCGAACATTCAATCCTTTCATTGGCTTTGAGATTGTATTGACACCATTTTCGATCATTAATAAATTTATAAAGGTCTTGCTGTAATTTATTATATTTTTCGCGATTAGAGCCCGAAATTTTCATTGAATTAACAGATAACTGACAAAGAAAATCTTGCCCGTAACTCGGCACGGTTAATAATAACAAACAGAAAATCATCCATTTACATTTTTTCATCATATTCCTTCGTGAGAAAACAATTTAATTACTTCATTTACAATATCTTGTGCCACTAAATATTTATCTTTTTTAACTCCTTCCGTAATAACCTTATTTTTATCAATAATAGTAATTTTATTGGTCTTAACACCGAACCCCGCACCTTCGTCACTTAAAGAGTTAAGAACGATAAAATCAAGGTTTTTATTTTCTAACTTTTTAATAGCGTTAGGAAGTTCATTTTCTGTTTCCAAGGCGAAACCTACTAAAATTTGATTCTTTTGCTTTTCAGCTCCCATTTTCGCAAGTATATCGGTGGTTTTAGTCAGATTAAGAGACCACTTTTCATCATTTTTCTTTATTTTTTGATTCTTTTTCATCAAAGGAGTATAGTCAGCCACGGCGGCTGCCATAATAACAATATCAGTTGAGGGGAAATAGCGCATCGTTTCGTCGTACATTTCCGCTGCCGTTTGCACATTTACACGCCGTATAGTTTTACTTGACAACTGAATTAATGTAGGACCGGCAATTAACGTAACTTCGGCTCCTTGTTTTTCAAGCACTTCGGCAATGGCAAACCCCATACGCCCGGAGGAATAATTTCCGAGAAATCGCACAGGGTCAATAGGTTCATACGTTGGACCCGCCGTTACTACGGCTTTTTTACCTTTTAACGGTTTATCTTCGTCAAAAGATTGTTTCACGATTTCAAAAATCCGCTCCGGCTCTTCCATTCTTCCTTTTCCACTTGTACCACATGCTAAATCCCCTACCGTAGGTTCTATAATATAACACCCTCTCTTTCGCAAAACATTCAAGTTATTTTGTACGGTAACGTGAGTGAACATTTTATCATTCATAGAAGGAACGATAAAAAGCCGTTTTCGATAGGCTAACAAAAAAGTAGAGAGAAAATCATCAGCAATACCATGCGCGTATTTTGCCAAGATATTAGCGGTAGCAGGAGCAATAACAACGACATCTGCCCAATCGGCGAGAGCTACATGGTCAACTTCATAATTAAACGATTGATTAAATGAGTCTACATAAACGCGGTGCTGCGATAGTGTTTCAATCGAAAGTGGCGTAACAAACTCCAACGCATGAGCTGTCGCAATAACTCTAACTTCACATCCGTAATTTTTAAATAAGCGAATAAGGGATAGCGACTTATACGCAGCTATCCCTCCCG
Organism: Bacteroidales bacterium; assembly: GCA_012838875.1. Lineage (GTDB taxonomy): Bacteria > Bacteroidota > Bacteroidia > Bacteroidales > WCHB1-69 > DUOL01. The sequence goes on from DUOL01000061.1 coordinate 11,821, forward strand.
TTATTCCTATAACTACATGAGAAAAGTTATTGACTAATTTCATAATTCATCAGACTCTTCTTCGTATTTTTTAAAATATATCTTATCATCTTCAAATTCCTTAATCGCTAACAGGCTCGGTTTAGGTATTTGTTCGTAGTATTTTGCTAAATTTATCTGTTCGCGATTCTCGAACACTTCGTCCAAAGTATCCGTGGCGGACGAAAACTCTCTGATTTTTTGCGTCAGTTCATCTTTTATTTCAGCTGCAATTTGATTAGCACGTCTTGAAATAATATAGACCGATTCATAAATACTACCCGTTTTTTTGTCAAATCCGGAAAGGTCTCGCGTAATAGCTTCGTATTCTGCTTTAATGTTTTTGTAATCTGCTTTCATTCTTTCTATATTTATATCGTATTTTTACTATGCTTTCTTTTCTGTTTTCCTATCAATTTGTTTTTGTGCATCATCGGCATATTTCTTAGCCTCTTTAAGCCAAGTAGATTCCGGGTAATTTATCAAAAAACTCTGATAAGCTTCCACACAATCACGGTACCGTTCAACTTTCTTTTTTTCTACACTTTTTTTAGCAAATTGGTAATTATTTTTCACTAATATAAAAGCGGCTTCGGCGGCGTACGGAGAGTATGAATAAAGTTTTAAGAAATTGGTTATCGCTATCTGTGTGGCTTGATAATGCTCCGTATTAAAATATAATTTAATAATTTCAAAATCCTTTTTAGCTAATTTATTCCTCAAATCATCCAGCATTCCGTTACACTCGTCCATATATTTACTTTGAGGATATAACGAAATAAACAAATTCAACTCTTCAATGGCGTAGTTCGTTTCCATTTGGTCGAGAGCGTAGTAAGGAGAGAGGTTATAAATGGCTTTAACCGCCATAAGATGCGCCAACTCAGTTCGCTCACTTCGCGGATAACGCCGCACGTAATCTTTAAAATGAAACGCCGCCATCTCAAAATCTCTATTTTGATAGTAACAATTGGCAAAGAAAAAAAGAATCGTGTCCGCACGATTAGTCCCTATCGCCAACGGATAAAGCTCTTCAAATAACCTTGCCGCCGATAAATATTGCCCGTTTTCGTAAAAGTTGAGAGCCCGCTCATAGTTGTAATCGAACGTTTGAAAAGTTACCTTTTTATTTTTGTCTTTTTTCCTTTTCTTGGGTTTAGGCTCCCCTTTTAACCGTTTTTTAGCTGTAGGAAGTGTGTCAAGAACCTCGGAAAAAACATTATTATTGTTCAAAATATCAATAGTCGGACAAGAAACCTTAACCCTTGCATGCAAGGGCAACGTAATTAAAAAAGATAAAAAAAGGATAATCAGATACTTACAACTATTCTTCATTCTATTTTTATAATCTGCAAAGATACATTTTTTTTAATATTGTTTATTTAAGCAATTTATAATTTGCTAATTAAAATAAAAAATTTATTTTTGCCAATGTTTTAACGCTTTCAATAATCGAATTATTTTAGCTCGCTAATATTTCACTAAAATTCATATTATGAATGTAAAAAGAGATGGGTGGGGCAGTCGAATCGGACTTGTTTTAGCGATGGCAGGCAATGCAGTAGGGTTCGGTAATTTCCTTCGCTTTCCTATTCAAGCAATAAGCAACGGCGGCGGAGCTTTTATCATTCCCTATTTAATCTGTTTTCTTTTATTGGGCATACCGTTACTTTTTGTTGAATGGACAATAGGACGATATGGCGGTAAATACGGTCATCATGCAGCTCCTTTTATTATGGAAAAAATGGGCAAAAAAGCCCTTTGGCGATATATCGGCGTTTTCGGATTATTCTCAAATCTTGTTATTGCTTCTTACTATTGTTACATTGAAAGTTGGACCTTATCATACGTCTACCACTCTATCGTTGGAACTTTCCAAAACCTTTCACAACAAGAGATAGCTTCGTTTTTTAATGAATATCACGACAATAGTTCCTCTTTTTCCAGTATTCCCTATGAAAATTTGGTCTTTTTTGTAATCTGCTTAATCATTAACGTTATCATCATTAGCAAAGGGCTCAAAGGCGGAATAGAAAAAGTAGCTATTTGGGGCATTCCTCTCTTAATCTTTTTAGGTATTGTGCTAGCAATCAAGGGAGTAACTATACGAGAAGGCGACTACGGAGCGGTAGCAAACGGAATAGAAGGATTAAATTTCCTGTGGACACCGCAATACACCTCACTGCTCGACCCTAAGGTCTGGTTTGCGGCGGCGGGACAAATCTTTTTCACTCTTTCTGTCGGGTTAGGTTGTATTCAAGCCTACGCCTCTTATGTTCGTCAAAATGAAGACATTGCCCTCAACTCCTTAGCCACCGGTTTTCTTAACGAGTTTGTAGAAATTGTCTTAGGCGGCACTATCTTAATCTCTATTTCGGTCGGTTTTTTCGGCTTAGATGCCGTAAAATCAATGGTACAAGAAGGGGGCGGCTTTGGCATTGCCTTTCAATCCCTACCCTTTTTATTTCAAAAATGGGGACCGTTAGTCGGAGCATTAATGGGCATTTCCTTCTTCGGCTTGCTTTTCATTGCCGGCGTTACCTCCTCAATCGCCATGTGCACGCCGATTGTCAGCTTTTTACAAGACAATTTTGACGTTAAAAAACGAAAAGCGGCAATCACTTGTGGAGTTTCGGTTTTATTATGCGGCTTACCCACTATTTTCTTCTTCAAAGAAGGAGTTTTTGACGAATACGACTACTGGGCGGGCACTGCCTCACTCTTTTTCTTTGCCATGATGGAAACAATTCTTTTCTCATGGGTCGTACCTATCAGAAAAAATTGGAAAGAATTTACACGTGGAGCCGACATCCGCGTGCCAATCATTTTTAAATATATTTTGCTTTACATTACGCCCGTTCTCTTAATTATCATCTTCTTAACCGCCTTTTTCAAACCTGCTAACGATGATTGGAGTACGATTAGTTGGAAAGGTTGGGAAGTGGATAAGAGTAGTATCTTGGGAAAAATTCAAGGGAAAGACGCCACCGCCAATTTTGAATGGTTTGCCGACACTCTTTACGC
>DUOL01000062.1 GCA_012838875.1 Bacteroidales bacterium
AAAAAGCGACTTTAGAAGCTCTTTTTGCCGCCTTGCGTCCCCACGGCTTGTGCCCGCGGACTTGGAACCGGGCGCCGACCCCGAGCGTAGCGAGGGGGCACGCCCAAAAGAAAATTAAAATGTAATTTATTATAAATCTAAAATTGAAACTGAAAGAGTTTAATAAAATTGAATAATAGAACTGAAATTTGAGATTTTTCGTTATTTTTGCTGAAAATTTCGAAAAAATGCGTGGGGAGAACGCTAAAATATTTTGGATTTTGAAATGAACAACTTGAGAAAACGGCTGTTTTATAGCATGCGTGCATTTATTTGAAACCTATTTTATTACCTAAAAAGAGCTTTATGAAAGAGAATATCAAATGTCTAATTATCGGTTCGGGACCGGCGGGATATACAGCGGCAATTTATGCTGCCAGAGCGAATTTGTCTCCGGTTTTAATCGAGGGAATGTCCCCGGGCGGGCAACTAACCTCAACAACTTTAGTGGAGAATTTTCCCGGCTATACGTTCGGAAAACAAGGTCCGGAAATTATGAATGACTTGCGTATGCAAGCTGAAAGAATGGGTGCCGATATTCGTTCGGGAATGATTACGAAAGTTGATTTCTCTAAACGTCCTTTTACTTGTATTTTGGACGATGAACATGAATTGGTTGCCGAGAGTGTGATTATTTCTACGGGAGCTGTGGCAAAATGGCTGGATATTGAGACGGAACAACAGTTTAAAGGCTACGGTGTTTCAACATGTGCGACCTGCGATGGATTTTTCTATAAAAATAAGACTGTTGCCGTTATCGGCGGCGGAGATGCGGCATTGGAAGAAGCTCTCTACCTAGCGCAGCTATGCCAAAAAGTCTATTTAGTACACCGTAGAGATGAACTCCGTGCTTCTAAAGCAATGCAAAATAGAGTTTTTGATACTCCTAATATCGAAATAAAATGGAATTGCATAGTTGATGAGATTAGAGGGATTAATGAGCCGATGAACAAACGAGTAACATCTATGGTGCTGTACGATAAAATTAAAGACAGTAAAGAAGATATCCCTGTTGACGGTATTTTCATCTCTATTGGGAATACGCCGGCGACTACGCTGTTTGAGGGGCAAGTTGAACTGGACGAACAAGGTTATATTAAAACGCAACCGGGAACGACAAAAACGAATATTCCGGGCGTGTTTGCGGCAGGGGACGTGCAAGATACACGTTACCGACAAGCTGTTACAGCAGCAGCATCGGGCTGTATGTCAGCATTGGACGCCGAACGATTTTTAAATCAAATTGAATAACGGCTTTTTTCTACAGCGTAAAGAAATGTCGTGAAGCACTGCGGCACCCCGGACGAAAGAAGGAGATGTACTCCACAAATATATCATCAAGAGAAACTAACGGAGCTAATCCGAAAAGTTGACTTAATTGGTCAACTTGTTTTAAATTATTATAATTTAACGGAGCATTTCTTATCGGCGTTACCGAACGAGGTATGCGTGTACTGTCGGTATAAATCCCTCCCACCTCCTCGGGGTACGAAGCGGGCAGCAGCACATCGGCAAATCGGATAGTTTCGTCAACTTCGAACGTTTGTATAACTTTAAAAGGAATATTTTCAATAAGTTGTAAATCTGACGTTTCTATTTTACTTCGTCCAAAAAGAAATAAATTTTGAAAATGATTCTTTTTTAAATTTTCAAAAACATCTTGTTCCTCGACACAAACGGTTGTCTGCCAATAATTTTCAGCTAACTCTTTATTTTGTTCGTCCCATTTGTTACCGCCCGGAGCCAAAGATGGGAAAAAGCCCATATCAAATAATCCTTGTGAGTTATTGTTGGCTTTGAGTCCCAACAATCCGCTTCCCATTCTGGTTTGTATCTCCGTTAACATGGCAAAATTTGTCATTTCAGCTATCGCTGCCGATGAAAAGTATTTTTCCTGATAAACTAAAACAGGATTCACTTCCTTGCCAATAAGTTCAATAAATTGAACAACAAGTTGCTCCGTAGCCTTGGCAAGAAGAAGCAATTGTTGAAAGTTTTCATTTATAACTTTCTCTTTATAATTTAAAAAATTCTTACCGACTCCTTCAATAAATATGCCTTTAGCTAAATTATTGACCAATAAATAGTGATTTACTGCTCGAAAAAAGTAAAAATAGTCAATAGTAGGCGGAAAGAAAGAATTTAAAAAGGTAGTTGCAATTTGATATCTTTCAGCAATATTTTTACTTTTTTGGAACTCTTTATGTTCCGATTGGGCATCGAACGCAAAAAAGAAGATATGCGTTGCAAGGGCTAATTCCGCGAAAGGGACAATATCATTTTTATCGAAATAAAATTTTTCACCTCTGCCTAAATACTCGAAAGAGGCAAGGGCGTTACTCTTAACGCCGCCTCGGGCTAATCGCTGTATCTGGTACAACTCTTCATTGGATAGATTTCCATCGGTTAAGAAAAGAGTCGAGGCGGGCGACTTCTCTTTAACTTTTTGAAAAATATATTGGAAAACTTCCGAAAACGGAACTTCTACAAACTCATTATTAATTTTACGTAGTGGCTTAAGCAAACGACTTTTCATAACTTTATTTTTCTTATTTTTGTTGTTCAAATCTTTTACAAAGATAATGGAATATTTTTTAGATATGGATAGTAAATTTTCACTTCAAGAGAGTGCAAAATATGTCCTACTTCCTGTTCCCTATGATGGCACGAGTACTTTTGTAAAAGGTGCGGACAAAGGACCGCAAGCCATTATCGATGCCTCAGATAGTATAGAACTTTATGATATTCAATTTGATAAAGAAGTTTATCGCGAAGGTATTTACACGGCGACGCCCATTTCAGAACTTTCTTCGCCTGAAAAAATGATAGAGGAGGTTTATAAACAGGTCAACTATTTTATTGAAAAAAAGAAAATTATCGGACTTTTAGGCGGCGAACACTCTGTTTCGATTGGTGCCATAAAAGCGATGAGTGAAAAATACTCCAATTTATCGGTTTTGCAAATTGATGCTCATGCCGATTTACGAGACCACTATCAGGGTTCGCCTTACAACCATGCTTGTGTTATGAGGCGAGCACAAGAATTGGCAAAACGGGTAGTACAAGTCGGGATTAGGAATGTATGCTCGGAAGAGAAACCATATATTGTAGAAGAGCATATCTTTTACGCTCACACGCTACGTTTTCGCCCGACATGGATGAGCGAAGCCGTAGAAAAGCTTACGAATGAAGTTTATCTCACGATTGATTTGGACGGTTTGGACCCCTCTATTTTACCTTCTACGGGCACACCGCTACCGGGCGGCTTAGGTTGGTACGACTTCATCGATTTTTTAATTTTGGTTTTTAAAAATAAAAAAGTTGTCGGCTTTGATGTGGTGGAATTGTGTCCCAATCCTTATGATAAATCGTCTGATGTTTTAGCAGCGGTGTTAACTTATAAGATACTAACCTTATTCTCTTTATATCAACAAAATAGATAACCAATGAAACAACATAATTTTGCATTAATCGGAGCGGCCGGCTATATTGCGCCACGTCATTTTCAGGCAATTAAAGAGACAGGACAACATTTGGTTGCTGTTTTAGATAAATCGGACAGTGTCGGCGTTCTTGATAGATTTTTCCCTCAAGCGGCACTCTTTTTAGAGCCCGAACGCTTCGACCGACACATCTACAAACTTTACAAAAAAGGAGACACCGCCAAGGTGCATTATTTTTCAATTTGCTCTCCCAACTATTTACACGACTCACACATCCGTTTGGCGCTTCGCAACCATGCAAGTGCTATTTGTGAAAAGCCTGTTGTTTTAAATCCTTGGAATTTAGACGCTCTCGCAGAGATTGAAAAAGAGACCGGACAATCTATTTTCCATATTTTACAACTTCGTCTACACCCTGCCATTGAGGCACTTAAATCAAAGATTGAGAAAGAGGAGAATAATAAAATTTACGACATTGACCTCACGTACATTACCGGTCGCGGAAAATGGTACCATTATTCGTGGAAGGGCGATGAGGCAAAATCGGGAGGGCTTATCTCCAATATTGGAGTTCACTTTTTTGATATGTTAACCTATATTTTCGGAGACGTAAAAGAGTATCGGGTGCATTATAAAACGGAAAGTGTAGTTTCCGGCTTTTTGCAATTGCAACGGGCACGTGTACGTTGGTTCTTAAGCATTGACGAAAACTTTGTCCCCGAAGAAGTGCGACTGCAAGGCAAGCGGACTTACCGCTCCATAGAGATTGATAATCAAGAATTTGAGTTCAGCGACGGCTTTACTGATTTACATACTTTGTCATACGAAAAAATTCTTCAAGGGAAAGGATTTGTTTTAGCAGACGCCTACCCATACGTTGTGCTTTGCCACGAACTCCGAACCGCCCATATTTCACGACAAAAAGATATGGAACACCCGTTAATGAAGTTATTATCTTGATAAGATTATGAATAGATTTAAAGAAAAGTGGTCAACTATTTTAAAAACATGAAGTAAAACAATAATTAATATTTTAAAATCAACATTATGAAAAAATTATCGCTGTTTCCAATTTTATTATTTTTTATTCTCGTTTATTCCAATTCTCTTTATTCACAAGAGCAGAGTGAAGAGGGGTATGTTTTTACAACTGTAAAAGAGGTTAAGTACACGTCTGTAAAAAATCAAAATCGTTCCGGCACGTGTTGGAGCTATTCCGGAATCGGTTTTCTTGAATGTGAACTATTGCGTATGGGAAAAGGGGAATATGATTTAGCTGATATGTGGATAGTAAAGAAAGCATATAGCGACAAAGCCGACATATACGTTCGCATGCATGGGAATATGAACTTTGCAGCCGGAGGGGCTTTCGTTGACGTTTTTAATATGATAAGAAAGTATGGAATTATGCCGGAGGAGGTATTTCCGGGGAATAATTACGGCACGGACCTTCCTGTTCACGGGGAGCTTGATGAAATTTTAAAAGCATACGTAGATGCTGTGATAAAAAATGCAAACAAAAAACTGTCAACAGCATGGAAACGAGGCTATGACGCCGTATTAAGTGCATATTTCGGAGACGACCCCGAAAAATTCAATTACCAAGGGAAAGAGTACACGCCTACTACTTTTGCTCAGTCATTAGGTTTAAACATGGACGATTATGTGAGCATTACCTCTTTTACGCACCACCCTTTTTACACAAAATTTGCTATAGAAATCCCTGACAATTGGGCAATGGAGGAATCTTACAACGTTCCGTTAAATGAATTGTTAGCTATTATGAATAACGCTATTGATAACGGCTACAGTATTGCATGGGGAAGCGATGTGAGCCATAAAGGCTTTAATTGGAAAAAAGGAGTTGCCATAATCCCTGAAAAAGATTTTGAATCTACCGAAGGGTCAGACCGTGCCCGCTGGGAAAAATTATCGCAAAATGAAAAAGATAAAGAGCTTTACTCGTTTGACAAACCCGGCAAAGAAGCCACGATTACCCAAGAGATGCGTCAACAAGCTTTTGACGATTACACAACAACAGACGACCACGGCATGGTCATCGTTGGGAAAGCAAAAGACCAAAATGGCACCCCCTATTTTATTGTAAAAAATTCATGGGGCGTTGATAACCGCAATCCTTACGAAGGTTTTTTCTACGTTTCGGAACCTTTTGTGGAAATGCAAACAATGAACATTATTGTGCATAAAAATGCAATTCCAAAAAATATTTTACAAAAATTGAATATAAAATAAATCATTAAAAAAATATAGTAAACATGAGTTCATTAACTTTAATTGAGAAAATAATCGCTCAACACGCGGGGAAATCGGTTGTTTCTCCCGGAGACATTGTTGACGTTGAAATTGATTGTCGCGTTGCTCGTGATTTTGGCGGTGCAAACGTTGTTAAAAATCTGATTGACAATAATTTAAAAGTTGAAAATCCTACCAAAACATTTTTTACATTCGACTGTAATCCCGGAGGTTCTGACCAGAAATACGCTCAAAATCAACATTTTTGTCGTCAATATGCCCGTGAAAACGATATCAAAGTTTATGATGTAAACAGAGGAATTGGTACGCACCTCGCCATTGATTCGGGATTTGCATATCCCGGAGCGACTTTTGTCTCTACCGATTCACACGCTAACATTATGGGAGCGATTGGCTGTTTTGGACAAGGAATGGGCGACCAAGATATTGCGGCAGCATGGGCAAACGGTAAAGTTTGGTTTAAAGTTCCCGAATCCGTTAAGCTAACGCTTAAAGGGAGATTAGCACCTAATGTTTCGGCTAAGGATTTAGTATTGAATCTATTACATATTTTTGGTGCTAATAAACTGTTAGGAACTTCGGTAGAACTTTACGGCGAAGCTATAGATAATTTGACCTTAGACGGACGAATTACCATTGCTTCTATGGCTACGGAAATGGGAGCCATAATTCTTCTTTTCACTCCTAACGATGCCATTCTTGACGAACTTTACGCTAAAACGGGAAAACGTTTTACCCCTATCGCAGCAGATAAGTCGGCAAAATATATGAAAGAGATAGAGATTGACGTTACCGATTTCGTACCCATGGTGGCAATACCCGGGCACCCACACGATAACGCAACGGTTTCAAGTGTAACGGGCACAAAGATAGATTCCGGGTTTATTGGTAGTTGCACGAATGGGCGCATGGAAGACTTACGAGTTGCAGCAGATATTTTAAAGGGGAAAAAGGTTGCTCCGGGCGTAGTTCTTAAAATCGTTCCTTCTACCGATGAGATATGGAAGCAAGCGCTGAATGAGGGGTTAATTGCTATATTTAAAGAGGCGGGGGCGTTGGTTTCTAACGCCGGGTGCGCCGGTTGTGCCGCAGGACAAGTAGGACAAAATGGACCTGAAGAGGTTACTATCTCAACCGGAAATAGAAATTTTGCAGGGAAACAAGGAAAAGGAAAAGTCTATTTGGCGTCGCCCGCTACCGTTGCCGCTTCCGCAATCGCCGGCTACATTACAGACGCCGACAATATCCCTGAAGTAGCTTCACAGTTTACCAAAACAGGAAAATTTAACCAAGCCGCTACTGCTGTAAAAGAAGAGAAAAAGATAAAGGAAACGCCCTCGGTTGTGGAAGGAAAAGTTTGGTTTATACAACAAGATGATATAGATACCGACATGATTTTCCACAATCGCTATTTAACTATTACGAATATCGACGAAATGGGGCAATATGCTTTTGATAATCTCAAAGGCTATGAAAATTTTGCAAAAGAGGCAAAACCCGGCGACATTGTGATGACAGGCAAAAATTTTGGCGCCGGCAGCTCACGACAACAAGCCGTAGATTGCTTTACAGCACTCGGCATATCTTGCATCATTGCCGAATCGTACGGAGCTATTTATGAAAGGAATGCGATTAACGCCGCCATGCCCATCTTAACCTATCAACCCGAAATCCTTAAAGAGGTTTCTATTAAGCACGGTGATATAGTAAGAATTGATTTTCTCTCCGGTGAGTTAAAAAACCTAACCACAGGAAAATCCGGAAAGATAAATCCGTTTTACCCGGCTCAATGGGAAATTTATAAGAAAGGCGGACTGTTAGGATAAATTTTCAGCTATCAATTTTGCGAACTCCACATTTGCAAAATGTCCCGGTTTTTTGGCGGTAACTTTACCTCTTATCGGCTTTCCTAACAGGTATAAATCACCAACAAGGTCTAATAATTTATGCCTTGCCGGTTCATTATGATATCTCAATTTAAGATTATTAAGAATCCCATTAGGCATAACACGAATATTAGACTTTTTAAAGAAAGCGGCTAACTTCTCTAATATGTGCTCATCGGGCATTTTATCGACAAAAACGATAGCATTGTCTAAATCGCCACCTTGCACAAGATTATGTTCAATAAGGGGGGCTATTTCATGGAGAAATACAAAAGTCCGACAAGTATAAATCTGTTGCAAAAACTCATCAATACCGTTCATGGTTGCTTCTTGTTTTGCTAACACATCTGTTTGATAGTCAATATGGACTGTAACGTGAAAATAATCGGCGGGAACGATAGAGAGTTCTATTCCTTGGTCCGGTTTTTCAAATCTAATCTCCTCACTTATTTTGATACACTCTCTATTCGCATCAAGTTGTTTAGTGCCGGCTTGTTGTAGTAATTCAACATATAATTTCGAGCTTCCGTCCAGAATTGGCGTCTCCTCGGCATTAATTTCAATTAATACATTATCAATTTGCAGACCTGCCAAGGCGGCCATGAGGTGTTCTATTGTTCTCACTTCGGCATTATTCTCGCGAACGGACGTCCCCCGTGAGGTATCATAAACGTTAAAAACAAAAGCTCTAACTAACGGTTTATCAGGGATATCCACACGTTGAAATTGAACTCCGAAATTTGCTTTTGCAGGACGAAAAGTAACTGTAACCTGTTTTCCTGTATGTAATCCTTTTCCTGAAATAGAGACTACATTATTAATTGTCGTTTGTTTTTCCATATTTAGAAATTGAGAGCTATAGAGTTACTTTTGAGATTTTATCTCTTTTTCTAATTTTTTAACTCTATCATAAAGTTCAGGTAATTTTCTTCTTAAAATAATTAATTTTTGTTCATCTCTTAATGGTATTGCGGGGCTTCCGAACAAGATTTCATCATCATTTACAGAGGTCAATATGCCTGAGCAAGCCCCTACCCTAACATTATTTCCAATTGTAATATGCCCGTTAATAGCTGTTTTTCCTCCGAAAAGGCAATTATTGCCAATCTTGGTAGTTCCGGCCACACCACATTGAGCGGCAAAAGCTGAAGCCTCGCCCACATCGACATTATGTGCAATTTGAACTAAATTATCCAATTTTGCATTTTTCCTAATGTAAGTACTCCCCATCGTAGCCCTATCCACACAACTATTCGCACCAATCTCTACATTATCTTCGATGACAACATTTCCGATTTGAGGAATTTTCAAAAATGAGTTCTCTTGCGAAGCAAAACCGAAGCCGTCAGCGCCAATAACAGCACCTGCATGGATAATACATTGATTACCAACAACACACTCCGCATAAATTTTAACACCGGCATAAAGTACGGTGTCATCTCCAATTACAACATTATCACCGACAAAAACCTGAGGATATATCTGCACATTATCACCAATTTTGGCATTATCGCCAATGCTGGCAAATTCACCGATATAGACATTTTGCCCAACTTTTGCCTTTGGCGAAACGTATGCTTGCGGCGAAATACCGCTCTTTTTCGATTTTAGCGTGTTATATAATTGCAACAAAGAGGCAAAAGCCGAATAGGCATCTTGCACTTTGATAAGAGTCGTTGAGACGGGACGCTCCGGCTCAAATGATTTATTTACAATAACCGCAGTCGCCCGCGTTTCATAAATATAATGTGTGTATTTCGGATTTGCAAGGAATGAAAGCCCGCCGGGAACTCCTTCCTCTATTTTACATACTGTTTTTATAATTGCCTCCGGGTTTCCGACTACCTCCGCAGATAACTTCTGAGCAATTTCAGCAACGGTAAATTCCATTTCAAAAAATTTTTGCAAAATTACAACAAAAAGAGGAGGTG
>DUOL01000248.1 GCA_012838875.1 Bacteroidales bacterium
AAAAAGCTTACAAGCTCGCTTTTTTGCCGCCGCGTCCCCATCGGCTTCCGCCCTTGCGGGCTTTCCACCTAAGCGCCTCACGCAGAATTTCAGGCTACGCTGTTATAAAGACAAAACATGCCTTTCTCTACGAAAATATTTTTTTTAATTATTTTATCGCTCTATATTAAAAAAAAATTATACTTTTGTTTCGTTATATTCTAAATTTTCAAAAAAATCATTTTTCAATAAATAAAACATATAATCAGTAATTTAATACAAATTTATGATGAAAAAATATTTTCTTACCACCTTGTTTTTTTTGCTAACTATTACCGCATTTTTAACGGCACAAACTCCTCAACGGATGAGTTATCAGTCCGTATTGCGTGATGCTCAAAATCGTTTGGTAACAAACCGGACAGTGGGAGTGCAAATTAGCATTTTACAAAATTCGTCAACTGGTCCGGCGGTTTACGTTGAACAACAGACGGCAACTACCAATGCACACGGCTTAGTTACCGTAGTTATTGGTACGGGACATGTCATTGAAGGCTCCTTAGCAACTATTCAATGGGAAAACGGTACTTACTATATCCGTACGCAGATAGACCTAAACGGCGGTTCTAACTACACCTATACCAACACCAATCAAGTATTGACCGTCCCCTATGCTTTTCATGCAAAAACAGCAGAAACGTTAACGGTCTTTCCGGAGGAAACCGACCCGAAGTTTACAGATTGGGGCTATAATTATTATTCTTTGGAAAATAGACCGACCCATTTAAGTGGTTTTTATAACGATGTCGGTTACGTAACCCCTTCTACTGAAACCGACCCGAAGTTTGTAGCTTGGGGATACGAATATGATTCCTTGCAAAATGCACCGACTAATGTGAGTGACTTTACCAACGATGCAGGTTACGTAACCCCTTCTACTGAAACCGACCCGAAGTTTGTAGCTTGGGGATACGAGTATGATTCCTTGCGAAATGCACCGACCAATGTGAGTGAGTTTACCAACGATGCCGGCTACTTAACTGAAAAACCAAACCTCGACAGCGTTCTAACCGTAGGAAATAGTGCCGGAAAAAAACGGATTAAAGACCTTGCAACTCCGATAGATTCAAACGATGCTGTAACGAAAATTTTCCTGGAAAATTTTGCTTCGTTGCGTGTAGGAAATCGTGATACACTCTTTTTAGGCGATTCTCAATGGGTCTTTATACCCGGAATTAGTGTGCTTAATGGAATGTCAAGTGTACCTACAGTTATTACTAATCTTGTTTCAAATATTAAAGATACTTCTGCCACTTTCGGCGGTAATGTAACCTCTGACGGTAACGCTACTGTTACGGCACGGGGTGTTTGCTGGAGTACTTCCTCCAATCCGACTATCGATGATTCTTACACGACTAATGGGAACGGGTTGGGTTATTTTACAAGTAACATTACTGGTTTGATGGCTAATACCACCTATTATGTACGTGCTTATGCTACCAATACTTTTGAGACGGTGTATGGTAATGAGGTGAGTTTTAAGACGTATGACCTTCCTACGGTAACGACCACAGGCGTTTCAAATATCGGTGACTATACTGCCACTTGCGGTGGTGAGGTAACCCTTGATGGCAACACTTCCGTTTTAGTTCGCGGCGTTTGTTGGAGTATCTCTCAAAATCCGACCATCAATAATCCTCACACGACTGATGGCGTCGGGGTAGGGACTTTTACAAGTTACATTACTGGTCTGCAACCTACTACCACTTATTATGTGCGTGCTTATGCTACCAATAGCGTTGGGACGGCGTATGGAGAAGAGAAGAGTTTTACGACGAGTGGAAATTAATACCCCGATGTAATTAGGAATATTTATAAAATGGTTTTTATTGGTTCTTAATTAAAATGAATGTTTTGCTCATAGTTTAATATTTTGAAAG
>DUOL01000063.1 GCA_012838875.1 Bacteroidales bacterium
AAAGCGAGCTTGTAAGCTCTTTTTGCCGCCTCGCGTCCCCTCGGCTTGTGCCCGCGGACTTGGAACCGAAGACCGACCCGTGAGCGTTAGCGAACGGGGCACGCCCTAAAGAAAAATATGATTATTATAAATTTTATGCCTATTTGTAAATTCCACCGTTAGTAAGCGTGTAAACTTTTTTCAGGAGTGGGTAAGTAATTTACGCCGTACCAACATAATTGTAAAAAGATAAAGGCGAGAACTATTATTAATAGCGACTTTTTAATGGAACTTGGATACGTTTTTCGATAAAGGAGGTAGATTAAATAGAGTAGCCACGTTAAGAGTGCCCATGTCTCTTTGGGGTCCCAGTCCCAAAAAATGCCCCAAGCTTCCTTCGCCCATAAAGCTCCTAAAAACATCGCTATCGAAAAACTTGCCCAACCAATGCGGACAAGGTCGTCAAAATAGGGGAGTAGGGTGCTTTTTTTTCTAAATAGGTGGTAAAGTGTTAATAGAAAGGAAGTTCCGAGAAATGCATAAGAGAACATATAGGTTACAACATGCGGAATGAACCAAAAACTCTGTAGCGCAGGCATTAATTCCTTGTTGTGTATTTCGGGCTTAAAGATGTTGATTAGAATGAAAACTGCCGATAAAACGGTTGTAAATGAGAATATGAGCTTAAAGTGCCAAAAAAGATATATTAATAAACTAATTATTGAAAGAAAGAAGACAAACCAAAGTCTGGTTTCGCCTAATGTACGTAACGGGGGGCGCTCAATGTAAATCCAAAATCCGATAATGAAAAATGTATAAATGAAAATCCCGAGAGAATGGAGCAAAATTGCTATGGAGGACTTTTCTTTGGATTTTATGGCGAAAAAAGAGGCTAATATCCAGCAAAAAAGCGCCGAAAAGGCAAAGAAAATGAAATTATCCCAATTAATCATTACTAAACGCTCCTTTCTTCCGCTCTTTATTTGGAATTAACATTAGTAAAGAAGAAATAAGGATAGTTATAAAACCAATCTTGAAAATAAACTTCCACGGGTCTTTAACAATGAAAAGGCGGCAAAATAGCGGATTTGAGCCGTTGTTTTGGTCATAAGCGAGAAGATAAAGGTCGTAACCGCGAAAATTGTACGGTTGATTGACACTGTTTTTTATGTTGTAAAGTCGGTTTTTATACCTGATATCGTAATTGATTTCTACATTTTTCAAATTACCGGAAGGATAGTAGGAGGGAATAGAGTTAATAAGTTGAATTTCAAAAGGCATGGAAACAAATAATTTTTCATCTTTTATAGCGACAGAGGAGGGATACTCACTATAAACGGTCATTTTATAGCGTTCCTGGTCAAAAAAGCCGAGAAACTGAGCTGAGATAATTAATAATATGCCGATTTGAAAAATAAGCAGCCGAATAGTTTGAAGCGAAAAAGGCTCTCTCCATAAAGATAAATGATTGGCAGTCAAGATGATAAAAAGAAAAAGCGAGATTAAAAGCAGGAACGGTGAGGCATTGAAACGGGAAAATCCGAAACGATATAGAAAACTTGAAATATCGGTGCTATTAGGAATGAAAGTTCTAATAAGTTGAATTAGTAAAATTGAAAGAAAGAAAAGTGAGACCGCCAGCAGTAGATATTTTTCAGAGGCTAATTGGTGCCAAATTTTTTGCGTAAAAGAAAAATTTTTAATTAAAAAAAGGGCAAAAAATATGGATAAGATGACAATCAAATTATAAGGAAAAAATAAAATTGAAATATTTTCCATTTCTGCTAAATAGTTGATTGTAAGATTAATAAAGTCGCTTATTAAAATAAAAGTTTAAGTAGCTCTTATCCTAATTTTATTTTTCTTTTAGTATAGTCGGTATAGTCATAAATTTTCTTTTCGTACTCTCCATTTTCAAATAGAGACGAGGAGATAAGAAAGTCGGCAGTAGTACGGTTGCAGGCTGTGGGCACGTTGTAAAGAACGGTTATACGCAATAGTGCTTTCACGTCAACATCGTGAGGTTGTTGTGCCATTGGGTCCCAGAAGAAAAAGGTGAAATCAATTTTATTTTCCGCTATCATCGCCCCTAGTTGTTGGTCGCCGCCCAAGGGTCCGGATTTTAGTTTCGTAATACGTATATAATCTCTCGAACCTTTTTCGCAATTTTTATTAATTTCTGCTTCGACTAACTTACCGGTTGTGCCGGTACAGACTAATTTGTGTTGTTTGAGTTTTTCTTTGTTAAAAGCGACCCATTCGATAAGGTCGTTTTTGCAGTTGTCGTGTGCTACGAGTGCAATAGTATATTCCGGAGTCATTGTTTTAGTTATGAATAAATTAAACGATAAGTATCGGTGGCAATAACCAGCTCTTCGTTGGTAGTAACCGCTAATATTTTGATACGTGAGTCGGGAGTAGAGATAATTCCGTCCGTTCCCACTGTTTTCTTATTAACTTCTTTATCAATGCGAGCTCCGAGGAATTCCAATCCTTCGTTACAAATAGCTTCACGCTGATACCAAGCATTTTCGCCGATGCCTCCGGTAAATAAGATAATATCAACGCCGCCCATCGCAACAGCGTAAGCGCCGATATATTTTCGTACGCGGTAAGCAAAAAGTTCAAAAGCATACTTAGAACGCTGATTCCCTTCTTCTTTAAGAGCATAAATGTCACGCATATCTACCGTAGTACCTGTAATGCCAAGTAATCCGGATTTTTTATTAATAAGATTATTCATACCTTTATAGTCCAATTTCTCTTTTTCGGCAATGTAGAGTAAAACTCCTAAATCAAGGTCGCCGCAACGTGTCCCCATAATAAGTCCTTCCACTGGGGTAAATCCCATCGAAGTATCAACAGATTTTCCATTTTTGATAGCGCAAATTGAGGCGCCGTTTCCTAAATGGCAACTGATAATTTTAGATTCTTCATATTTTAAATTAACCATGTCGGAGGCTTTGGGAGCGACGTACTTATGGCTTGTTCCATGAAAACCGTATCGGCGAATTTTATGATTTGCATAATAATCAAAAGGTATGGCATATAAAAACGCTTCCGGCGGCATTGTTTGATGAAAAGAGGTATCAAAAACGCCGACATTCTTCACGGAAGGTAAAAGTTTTTGAATTGTTCGCACGCCCGTTAAGTTGGCAGGATTGTGCAACGGAGCTAATTCGCAAAGTTGCTCAATGATTTCCAACTCCTTCTCTCCAAGAATAGTACTATCTTTAAAGTGTTCCCCTCCGTAAGCAATTCTATGTCCCACCGCATTAATCTCCTCTAATGACGAAATAACACCGTGCGTTTTATCTATTAATGCATTGAGAACTAAATTTATACCAACTTCGTGATTGGGAACAGGGGTTTTAAGATTGTAAACGGACTTACCTGTCGGCTTATGAGTAAATTCACCCATTTTTAATCCGATACGTTCAACAATACCTTTAGCTTTTAATTCAGCTTGTGCTGACATATCTATCAATTGATATTTGATAGATGAACTGCCACAATTTAATACTAATACATTCATTTTTAAAAAGTTCAATTAATTTTTATTTGTTTTATAAGAGGTGTAAAATTACACCTTTTTTTTCAATATTCAAAACAATTTTTTCAAATTCAGCTACCGATAACTGCTCAGGACGTAGATTTAGAATAGCGGGGTTGTCAAGTTGAACATCATCTAAAAGACTCTTCAGACTGTTACGCAACATTTTACGCCGTTGATTAAAGGCTAATTTTACCACCTTTTTAAATAAAACTTCGTTGCAACGGAGTTTTTTATCGGGATTTCGCTGCATTCTAATAACAGCCGATTTAACTTTGGGAGGCGGTAAAAATTTGGATTCGTCAACCGTAAATAGGTATTCAATGTCATAAAAAGCTTGTAATAAAACGCTTAAGATGCCGTATTGTTTAGTGCCTGGACCGGCGACAATCCTTTCTGCTACCTCTTTCTGAAACATGCCAACAACTTCAGTAACAACATCTTTGTTATCCAATATTTTAAATAAAATTTGTGACGAGATATTGTAAGGAAAATTCCCAATAATCGCAAACGGCTCCGAAAAAAGTGAAGCAATATCTAACTGCAAAAAATCATGTCGGATTAAATTTTCCTTTAATTCGGGGTAGTGCTGTTGCAGATATTCAATCGATTCGGCGTCTATTTCCACAACTTTAAACTCATTCTTTGCTTGCGTCATAAGAAAACGGGTCAGAACGCCCGTTCCCGCCCCAATTTCCAATATGGGGGTATGCGTAAATTGCAGCGAATGAACTATTTTTTCTGCAATCTCCATATCAATTAAAAAGTGTTGTCCGAGTCGTTTTTTAGGAGTTACGTGCATTTTTTTAATTTGTAAGCAAAAATAAAAAATATTACCGTACCTCTATTGGTAAATATTCAAAAAATAGGTTAATATTTATTATTTTTGCACATTAAAATCTGTTAATAATGTTTTTTGTTGATACCCACGCTCATCTTTATAAAGAGTATTATCCTGAAAATTTTGACGATGTCCTCCGTAGGTCGCTTGAGGCTGAAGTAACTAAAATAATTTTACCATGCGTTAATGCGAATAGCATGCCGGATATTTTGGAGGCTGTGGAGAAGCATCCAAAGCACCTTTTTCCTTTGGTAGGGCTTCACCCAAGTGATGTGAAAGCAGATTATGAAGAGGAGTTGACGCAATTGGAGAAATATTTATCCTTAAATGATTCTTTGATTGGAGTGGGAGAGATAGGTATTGATTTATACCACGACAAAACGTTTATAAAAGAGCAAGAAATTGCTTTTCAAAGACAATTGACTTGGGCGGCGGAGCGTAATTTGCCGGTTTCCATTCATATTCGAGACGGTTACGAAGAGGCATTCCGAATTTTGAAACCATTTGTTCAAAATGGACTCAACGGCGTTTTGCACTGCTTTTCCGGTGGCATACAAGAAGCGCGTTGGGCGGTCAACTACGGATTAAAATTAGGTATTGGCGGCGTGGTAACGTTTAAAAAGAACAAATTGGAAAATATTGTGAAAGAGATAGGGATTGAACATATTGTTTTAGAAACGGATGCTCCTTTTTTGGCGCCGGACCCCTATCGAGGAAAACAGAATGAAAGTAGTTATATTCCTCTCATTGCTAATAAGATAGCTACCATTTTCGACATTTCGTTAGCAGAGGTTCGCCGAATCACTTCCGAAAATGCCTGCTCCGTATTTACGAAAATTAACCGTAACTAAAACTTGTTTAAATATTTTTTCTGGAATAGAGGGAATTGCCGTCAACGATTTCACGATTCATTATTTTTGATTTCCTGCAAAGTTCGCTTCAAACTATCTTTCCAAAACGGAATAGAGAGAGCAAATTGCGTTTTAATTTTGGATAAATCAAAAATGGAATACTTAGGACGTTGAGCGGCAGTTGGATACTCCTCAGTACGAATGGGTTGCACCACACACGGCAGATTACTCATTGTCATGATTTCTCGTGCAAAATCGTACCAAGAAATAGTGCCTTCGTTTGCATAATGAAAGATTTGCGGCGAAGATATCAAATGTCGTTTATTGATAATTGCAAAAATCGCCGTAGCTAAATCCTTGGCGTTGGTTGGTGCTCCGACTTGGTCGTTAATGACGTTTAATCGCTCTTTTTCATTTCCTAAGCGGAGCATCGTCTTTACAAAATTCGTGCCGTAGGGAGAGTAGAGCCACGAAGTACGAACAATAGCCGCCCGAAGATTCCGCTCAAGAATTTCCCTTTCCCCTTCCGCTTTACTTTTGCCGTAGACCGACAAAGGATTAATCGTCATTTCCGGCGTATAAGGCACTGTGCTTGTCCCGTCAAATACATAATCCGTAGAAATATGTATTAAGAAAATTTGATATTTTTGGCACAATTCGGCAATAAATCGCACCGCAGTTTGATTAAGCAAAAAGGCATTTTCCTTATCGGTTTCAGCCTTATCAACTGCCGTATAAGCCGCCGCATTAATTACAATATCAATTTTATTATCAGCAATAAAATCTTCCAGCGCCCCCTGATTTGTTATATCTAATTCCTCAATATCCGTGAAAAAAACTTCATATTGAGTTTTAAATTGCTCTTCATACACTTTTCGTAAAGAGCGTCCCAATTGCCCTTTTGCCCCTGTAACGAGAATATTATAAGACATAAAACGTTATTTTTTGATTTTCATTAGTTTAAAAAAAGAATTGTCTTTTTTCCTTAAAACGCAAAAATACGATTATTTTTTAAGATTATAAGACGAAAAATGATAGGCTTCAAATTTGTAATTTGATTTATTTTCTCATAGATTTTATTTTTCTTTTGGGCGTGCCCCGTTCGCTGCCGCTCACGGGTCGGCGCCCGGTTCCAAGTCCGCGGGCACAAGCCGTGGGGTCGCAAGGCGGCAAAAAGAGCTTACAAGCTCGCTTTTTTGCCG
>DUOL01000064.1 GCA_012838875.1 Bacteroidales bacterium
GCCTTGCGTCCCCACGGCTTGTGTCCGCGGACTTGGAACCGAAGACCGACCCCGAGCGCAGCGAGGGGGCACGCCCTAATAAATCTTATAATATTTAATATTATCCCTGTTTATTGCGTTTTGGTAACAATAAATAACAATTTGTATTAATTTGTCCCCAAAATGGTGGAAGTAATGGGAAAGATGCAGATAAAAGAGAACCGGTTAGTCGTTTTTAAACGAATATTATAAGTCCTTGTGCTTCAAAGCTATAGCATCTGCTAATTGGTCTAACGCCTTAAAGTCAGCATCTTTAGGCGCTCCTTTAGCGAGAACAGTGGGCAAAAGCTCAACTTTGAGGTTCGGCAACATCTCAACAATACTGTCAATGGCTTTACCACCCCAAGCGTAAGAGGCAATTACAGACGCAAACTTAGTTTTAGGTCTGAGCGCATTAACCAACTTAACTGCATAAGAAACAAGAGGATGCGCTTCCGCCGAGAAGGTTGGCGTACCGACTATAATCGTGGCGGCATCTACCAAATTAATCGCTAACTTGCCGATATCGGCTGCCGTTAAATCGAAAATGGAGACTTTTACACCCCGCTGTTTTAAGGCTTGTACCAAATATTGCACCATTTTCTCAACGCTTCCATGCATGGAAATATAGGGAATCACCACTTCGTTTTTCACGTTGTCGGAAACCCAATCCTTGTAAGCGTCAATGATAAACTCCGGACGATTATACATAGGTCCGTGACTTGGAGCAACAATTTGAATATCAAAACTTTCCAATTTCGGCATATTTTTCTTAATGATAGTCCTGAACGGCATCATAATTTCTGCAAAATAGCGTTTTGCCGACTCGTAGCCCTGGCATTCGTCTTTGAGGAACATGTCGGCGGTGGCTAAATGAGAGCCGAGAAAATCGCAAGTGAACATTATCTTATCCTCTTTTAGGTAGGCTAACATCGTTTCGGGCCAATGAACCCAAGGAAAATGTATAAATTGTAACGTTTTGTCGCCCAATTGAAGCTCTTCGTTGTCGGCAACGGTGATGATTTTATCTTCGGAAACAAAGAGAAGTTCCATTAAAAAGTCTTTTGCTTTCGGTGAAGCTATGACTTTAGCCTCAGGATATTTTTGCAACACGTGCGGAATTAAGCCCGAGTGGTCCTGCTCCGTATGTAAAGAAATGATATAATCCAACTTTTTAACCTCTTTCAACTGCTCCATGAGAGAATCTTCAAAAGAGGGATCGGCTGTGTCAATAAGGACGGTCTTTTCAGAGCCTTTGATTAGATAAGCATTGTAACTCGTGCCGTCAGGCAGAGGAATGAGCGAGTCAAAAAGACGTCTGTTCCAATCTACAGCATTTAAAAAATAGATGTTTTTTTTGATTTCTTGTAACATAGATATATGATTTAAAAAGTTAATTTCTTTCTATTATGTAATAAAGTGCAAAAAGGAGGAAATTGTTCACTCCTTTTAGAAAAAATTATAATTTTTGATTTTCAATAGGTCTTCGGGAGTATCAATGGCGATGCTTTCGTAGAAACATTCGGCGACAAAAATGGAGAAATCGTTTTCTAACCAGCGAAGTTGCTCTAAACTTTCAGCTATTTCCAATTCCGATTTTGGCAGGTTGATTAATTTTTTCAAGATTTCGTAACGATAAGCATAAATCCCAATATGCTTATAATGAGATATTTCCGTCTTTTGTTGTGAACGGACATAGGGAATCGGAAATCTACTGAAATAGATAGCTTTCTTGGATTTTGAAAATATGACTTTTACCATATTGGGGTTGCCGATATTTTCTTTTTGCGTATCTATTTTTTTTATCAGAGTAGCAATATTAACTTTTTGGTTATCAAATTGTTGTATAAGAGTTTCTATTTCTTCTTTTCTAATAAAGGGTTCATCGCCTTGAATGTTGACAATAATATCTTCATTTTTTAGGTTTAGAAGTTTGGCAGCTTCGCCGCAGCGGTCGGTACCGGAGGGGTGATTGGGGGAGGTCATCACCGCTTCTCCTCCAAAAGCGTGCACTATTTTTTCAATTCTTTCATCATCGGTAGCTACTACGACTTTATCGAGAGGTGCTTTTTTGGCTTGCTCATAAACCCATTGAATCATAGGTTTTTGATGAATCAAGGCTAACGGTTTGCCCGGAAAACGTGTAGAGGCGTAGCGAGCAGGAATAATCCCAATAATTGACATTTTGGTTTGCTGTTTTTACTTGAAAAGTCCGAAAAGTTCTGCGTTGATACGTTCGATGACAGTCCCAAAATCTTCGGCTTTTTCGCCAAATTTAATAACATTAACATCAACTATAAGTAATTTGCCGCGTGTATAATTGGCAATCCAATTTTCATATCTTTCGTTAAGTCGTTGCAGGTAATCGATTCTAATGGAATTTTCGTAGTCTCGTCCTCTTTTTTGGATTTGCGATACCAACGTGGAGGTGTCGGCTTTGAGGTAGATGAGGAGGTCGGGAGCTTCGAGGAATTGCGCCATAAGTTCAAAAAGCGAGGCGTAGTTATCAAAGTCGCGAGTTGGCATTAGTCCCATGGCGTGCAGGTTCGGGGCAAAAATGTACGCATCTTCATAAATTGTTCTATCTTGAATTACATCTTTTTTCTTCTGTCTGATTTCAATGACTTGACGGAAGCGGTTATTCAAAAAATAGACTTGCAAGTTAAAAGACCAGCGTTGCATATCTTCATAAAAACTTGCCAAATAGGGGTTATTATCTACACTTTCAAACATGGGTTCCCAGCCATAATGTTTTGCTAACATGTTTGTTAAAGTAGTTTTTCCCGAACCGATATTTCCTGCTACGGCGATGTGCATAACGAATAAAATTTTTATATTATTAATAAATTAAACCAACATACAATTTACAATTTTTTACTCTTTTTTAACCGAGAGTGAGTGCCAAATGAGATAGGAGCATAGAAGAATAAACATAACAATAGAGAGTAAGTTAAAGGGCATCGAGCCAATCCATTCGGCAGGAGCTGACAATTCAACGTTCGCGTATTTTAAGATAGCGCTAACTACTCCCATGATAGCACCTCCGGCTAATAAACCTGAAGCGAGTAGCGTTCCTTTTTCTTTACGTTTTTTATTTAATTGTTCATCTTTTGAACGTGTACTAATAAGCCATGCAATGCTGCCGCCGACTAACAGCGGAAGATTTAATTGTAAAGGAATAAACATTCCCAGCGAGAAGGCTAATGCCGGAATTCCGATACGGTCGAGGACGATAGCGAGGATAGCTCCAATAATATATAGTATCCAAGGTGTTTCTCCGCCAAACATAAGCGGTTCAATAATTGCGGCCATGGCATTTGCTTGAGGAGCAACGAGAGAGCCTTCGCCGGTATATCCGTACGTTTTTGATAAAATAAGAATAACACCTCCTACGGTTAAAGCGGAAACTAGGGTTCCCAAAAATTTAAGGGATTGCTGTTTATAAGGCGATGAGCCTATCCAGTATCCGATTTTCAGGTCGGTAATAAAACCGCCTGCCATAGCCAATGCCGAACAAACGATACCTCCTACAATGAGAGCTGTAATGATTCCGGAGCCACCTTGTAAGCCAACGGCAGAAAGAATGAACGAGGATAAAATAAGTGTCATCATCGTCATACCGGAAACGGGGTTCGTCCCTACGGTAGCAATTGCCGTAGCGGCAACGGTGGTAAAGAGAAAAGCGAAGACAAAAATAACAAGCAGTCCCACTAAAACTTGTGTTATGTTCATTTGTAGCCCGCCTGTAAGGAAAAAGATAGCAATTAACAAAGCGACAGCAAGGAAGCCAAAAAGAATAATTCTCATTGAGATATCTCTTTCCGTTCTTAACACTTTAGTTTGTGATTCATCGGCTTTACTTTTTGATGCTTTGAAAACGACTCCGAAGGAAGATTTGATGACGCCGGCGGACTTAATAACGCCAATAATTCCGGCCATGGCAATACCCCCAATGCCAATGTAGCGAACGTAGTTTGAGAAGATTAACTCCGGATCTAGTTGTTGCATTAAAACCCCGTCTGCAGTAACGCCGAATTGTCCTAACAGCGGCACGATAAACCACCATGAGAGAAGCGAGCCAGCGCAGATAATTAATGAATATTTTAATCCTATTAAAAACCCGGTGCCTAATAGAATAGACCCGGCGTTCATTTTAAACAGGAACTTGTACTCCATAGCCAATTTTTCTCCTACGGCAAACATGCGAGAGGAGATGTTCTCAGCCCAAAGTTGAAAGCTGGTCATTAAGAAATCATACACACCCCCTATTAATCCACTGATTAATAAGAGCTTAGCTTGTGCTCCGCCTTTAGCTCCCGAAACGAGGATTTCGGTTGTTGCCGTAGCTTCTGGAAAAGGATATTTCCCGTGCATATCGGAAACAAAATATTTTCTAAAAGGGATAAGGAAAAGAATACCCAAAAAGCCTCCAAAAAGTGAAGCCAAAAAAATCTGATAAAAATTGATTTGCATATTAATATCAGGATTTTTTTCTTGGATAATATAAATAGCAGGTAAGGTGAAAATGGCACCTGCCACAATCACTCCGGAGCTTGCTCCGATAGATTGGATAATTACATTTTCCGAAAGCGGGCTCTTTCGCTTGGCAACCGTTGAAATGCCGACTGCAATAATAGCAATAGGGATAGCGGCTTCGAAAACTTGACCGAAACGTAATCCCGAGTACGCAGTTGCTGCTGAAAAGATAACTGCCATAAGGATACCCCATAATACAGTCCAGAGATTGACTTCTGGGTATTTTTTGTCGGAAAGTAAAATGGGGTTGTACTTTTCACCCTCTTTTAGCTCAGTGTATGCATTGTCGGGTAATTTGATTTCTTTTTCTTCTTCAATCATAAGTTAAAAATTTTAGATATTTTAGCTACAAAAATATAATAAAAAATGTAACAAACAAATAAATATTCAAAAATTAGAGATGAAATCCGAAAATTTTCTTTTGAACATATTTTCATAATAATTTATTTCAATTAGCGTTGAACAAATGAGTGAGAAAAAACCTTATATTTCTAAATTCACATGTATAAATTAAAATAAAAATTAATGTATAAAAGAATATGAAAAAAAAGATTGAATTTTGCTTACTTTATAGAGATATGTGGCAATCATCGGGAAAGTATGTTCCCCGTGTTGATCAGTTAAAAGAGATTGCCCCTGCCATTGTAAAAATGGGTTGTTTTTCACGAATTGAAACGAATGGCGGAGCTTTTGAACAAGTAAACTTGCTGTACGGAGAAAATCCTAATACAGCAGTGCGTGAGTGGGTAAAGCCGTTCAATGAAGCGGGAATTAAAACGATGATGTTAGAGCGTGCGTTGAATGGTTTGCGTATGTATCCCGTGCCCGCTGATGTCAGAGAACTAATGTTTAAAGTTAAAAAGGCGCAGGGCGTCAATATTGCACGTTCTTTTTGCGGATTAAATGACCCGCGAAATCTTGAACTGTCGGTAAAGTATGCTAAAAAAGCCGGTATGATATCGCAAGCGGCGCTTAGTATTACCTATTCGGATATTCATACGGTTGAATATTATATGAGTGTCATTGATGAGGTGGTGAAATTTGGAGCCGACGAGATAGCGCTGAAAGATATGGCCGGCGTGGGACGTCCTGTGATGCTCGGAAGATTAGTAAAAGCTATTAAAGATAAATATCCGCATATTTTAGTTCAATATCACGGTCACTCCGGACCGGGCTTTTCGGTTGCCTCAATGCTTGAAGTTGCTAAGAACGGAGTTGATATTATTGATGTAGCAATGGAGCCACTTGCATGGGGAATGGTGCATCCGGACGTGATTACCATTCAAGCTATGCTTAAAGATGCCGGATTCGATGTTCCGGAAATAAATATGAACGCTTATATGGAAGCTCGAAGCCTTACGCAAAAATTTGTAGATGATTTTCTCGGTTATTTTATAGATCCCAAAAATAAGGCAATGTCTTCTCTATTAATTGGTTGTGGCTTGCCGGGTGGAATGATGGGGTCAATGATGGCTGATTTGAAGGGTGCGAGAAATGGGATTAATATGTTCCTTCGCAATGCTAATAAACCCGAGCTGTCGGAAGATGAGCTATTAGTGCAACTTTTTGATGAGGTGAGATATGTATGGCCTAAATTGGGAAATCCGCCACTGGTTACGCCTTTTAGTCAATACGTTAAAAATATTGCTCTCATGAATATTTTGCAGTTGACACAAGGGAAAGAGCGTTTTTCTCAAATAGATAGAAATAGCTGGGACATGATTTTAGGAAAAACAGGAAAACTGCCGGGTACGTTATCACCCAAAATTGTCGAATTAGCCGAACAAAACGGGTATGAGTTCTTTACAGGTAATCCGCAAGATAATTACCCCGATGAACTGCCGAAATATAGAAAAGAGATGGAAGAAAACGGCTGGGATTTTGGACAAGATGACGAGGAATTGTTTGAGCTTGCTATGCACGACCGCCAATACCGCGATTATAAGTCGGGTATTGCTAAAAAGAAATTTGAAGAGGAACTTGAAAAAGCTCAAAATAGCTCTGATGTTAAAATTATAGTAAAAGAGGTAAAGTTGCCCGAAGTGATAAAAGAGGAGCAAATTGAAAAGGTTAAACAGCGTTGTCCGAATGCGAAACCTATTGTTTCAACGGTTACGGGTACTGTTCTTTGGGAAGTGGCGGTTGAGGAAACGTCAATGGCGAAGCCGTTGGGCACTGCCTACGAAGAGGGGGACATTGTTTGCTTCGTATCTGCCTATTTTGGCAATGAGGAGATAAAAACTTTGTATAAAGGGAAATTGTGTGCAGTTGTAGCTCAACAAGGCGACAAAGTTAAAAAAGGAGATATTATTGCTTTTGTAGAGTAAAAATTAGCACGCTCAAAAAGTAAAATTATTTTACCGCACTAAAAAGTGCAAACTAAGAGATAAACACCATTTTACAATTAACAATAAATTGTTTTTTGATTTTTATCGTACAACAAGTGGTTTTAAATATCACTACTGACCGACTAAATTTTTCCAAAAAATAAATAAAGGGGGTTGACCGAAGTCTCGCCCCCTTGTTGTAATTTTGTATCGCTTAAAACACCATTACAACTATGAGCAAAAATACAACAAAAAA
>DUOL01000065.1 GCA_012838875.1 Bacteroidales bacterium
CGGCAAAAAAGCGACTTTAGAAGCTCTTTTTGCCGCCTTGCGTCCCCACGGCTTGCGACCGCGGACTTGGAACCGAAGACCGACCCCTGAGCGCAGCGAAAGGGGGCACGCCCTAATAAAAATTAAAATTATTTTTATTATACTACGAAAAGGGCAACTCTAAAACTTTATACTCTTATTTCGGTTGTTGAAAGCCGCCTTTCCCTTCGTCTTGCGTTCCCCCACCCATACGCTGTAACTCTTCTATGTCATTCGTCCGTTTTTCTCGTAATTTCAAATCTTGTTTTCCAAAACGGTAGGAGAGTTGTAGCCATAGTCGCCGCGATTCCCAACGCCATGTAGATTTAGATGACGACCCATCGGGATAAACCGTGTAGTCAGACCAAATACCTTGATTGAATATGTCGTTGAGACTGAGCTTGATAGTTAATGATTGTTTGAAAAATGAGGCTTTAAACCCTGCATTGACAGAGAATAATCCTTTCGATTTTCCAAAAATGGAAGACATTGGCGGCATGCCAAATATGGAGAGTTCAATTGAGTAATTTTTAAGAAATGTAAATAATTGACTACTAAATAAATGTGCGAAGTATATGTTTTTAGTGATTACTTTGCTTCCGTAATCAAAGAAAGTTTTTCCGACATTTCCGTCTATGCTATAATTCATTATCCACCACTTGCCTACAGGAATGCGTGCATAAATAGAGGCTCCGATACTGTTTGTTCGTCCGATATTTTCCGGACGTGTCGTGCGAATTAACGTAACAGGGTCCGTGTATTGAACGTCCGTGTATTCGCCTTTCGAGAAATTGTAACTTAAAGACGTGAATATGGAGTATTTCCATGAATAATTGACCTCAATATGATGAGAGTACTCAGGCGCTAAAAGCGGATTGCCCGTTGAGATATTGTATTGGTCTCTAATTGATACGAACGGATTTAAAACACTATAAGCAGGACGAGAAATGCGATTTCTGTAGCTAAAACTTAAAATTTGCATCTTCGGCAATTGATAACTTAATTCAAACGAGGGAAATAGGTCAATGTATCGTTGCTGATGTCGTTCGTTGGTGGTACGCAATAACCCTTCTAATAAAGAATATTCGGCTCTTAATCCCATTTGAATATTAACCGTTTTATTTGCGGTAGCATTGAAGAGAATATAAGCCGCATTAATGTTTTCTCTGTAATTAAATTTATTGGATTGTGATGTTAAACAGCTGTCATTGAGAAAGTTATAACTTTGGTTGTTGTTGAAGATATAACTTGATTTAACTCCCATTTCAAGACTAATTGCGTCATTCACAGGATGTTCATAATCTATCTTCGCAGCAACTACTTGCATAAGGTTAGGTCCCGATTTGCTTGTTAATCTATTTTCTTTATAAGCCGGATTGGTAAAGTCGAAAAGGAAAAAACTTAACAGATTATCTGAAATATTGTTCCCGTCATTGATTCCATAAGTGAGATTAGCGAATAATTTTTTGCCTAAGGTGTCAAAATCATGTTTGTAATCGATGTTAAAAGTGTGATTATTAGATTTATGGGTTGCTATAGAGTTCCGTTGATAAGAGGAATCAGGAGTGGAGTGCAGCGTATATAGGCGAATGAATGAGTTGCTAATCCAATCGCCCAGACTGATATTTCCGCGATAAGCGAAACCGATGGTATTTTTTTTGTCAATATAATAATCGAAACCTATGTTGTAGCCGTGCGACTGCCATCCGGTTTTACTTCCCCAAAGTTCATTTTTATTCTCATTCGTTAACATTCGTGTCGTAAAGCCGTTGACAGAGGTAATATCTTCGGTCTCTTCACTATTTTTACTTTTGAAATTCATGTAGTAGTAGCTTGCATTGAAGACGATTTTTTTTAGTCGTGCGGTTAGGTTAAAGCCTTCGTTGTGTTGCCACGAGCCTGAATATCCTCCGCCTGCGTACACGGAACCGTTAATACCGTTACTCATATTTTTCTTTGTTACGATGTTAATGATTCCGGCGGTTCCGGCGGCATCGAAACGGGAAGACGGATTTTTTATTACCTCAACTCTCTCAACGGAAGCACTTGGAATAGATTTCAGAAGGTTTATTAAATCATCGCCGGATAGTTGTGTGGGTTTGTCATCAATCATAATCATAACCCCGGATTTGCCTAAGATAGAGATGTTGTCGTCATAATCAACGGTTACGGAAGGCATCTTACGTAGCAATTCCAACACATTATCTCCGGCGACATTGGGCTGTGCCTCCACATTCATAATCATTTTCCCCTGTTTTTCTTCAAAAAGCGGTTTCGTAAAAGAGACTTCAGCCATTTTTAGTGTCGTTGCAAGTTGCTTTAATTGTATGACATGTAAGTCGATAGAAGTATTTGACGCGGTGATTTGAAACGGTTCGCCGTACCAATCTTCGTAACCTAAAAAAAAGATTTTGATGAAGTAAGTGCCGTTTTTAATACCGCTTATCTCAAATGTGCCGTCCGTCTCTGTTAATGTTCCTTTAATTAGCGTAGAGTCGACACTATTGAAAATCGTAACCCCTGCGTAAACTATAGGATTGCTGTTTTCATCTTTAACAATACCTATAACTTTACCTTTATCTTGCTGTGCAAAAGTGAGTAGATTAATGCAAACAAGGAGAAAAATAAATAAAACTCTTTTCATTACAAGAAAATTTAATATCCGAAAATGTCTTCTAATGAGAGTTTTGTAACATTTCCAAAGTTTTTGGAGAGGATATCGAAATTGACATCGTCTTCGTTAGAAAGCACCATGTAAATTTTAGGTTTTTCTTTAATGTATTGTTGGTTAAAAGCAATAATATCTTCGATATTAAATTTATCTATGGCATCGTAGAAATCTTTACGATAATCGTAATTATAGCCTAATTCTCTATTTCTTATAAAACTA
Source organism: Bacteroidales bacterium (assembly GCA_012838875.1). Classification (GTDB taxonomy): domain Bacteria; phylum Bacteroidota; class Bacteroidia; order Bacteroidales; family WCHB1-69; genus DUOL01. Next base: position 2,909 of record DUOL01000065.1, read on the forward strand.
TTTAAAATTCCATTTTTCGTAATACGATTGGTGGCGATGGAGGTTTTAGCCCCCTCTTTTGCCAATTCAAAAGCGGTGGGTGAGACCGGCATATCGTTGAAAAGAGAATTGAAAGCCGTAAAGGCATCTACGATTTTATCGTTTTGCGTAGCGATGAAGGCGTAATTATAGGTAAAATCCTCCGCTTTACGCGGTATAATATAGCGTGACTGAGCGGAGTAGGCGAGGGAACGCTTTTCTCGCATCTCTTGGAAAACGATAGCATTCATTCCACCACCGAAATATTGATTGTACATGCTAATAATCGGATAGAGCGTCTTGTCGAACGGAAGTCCGCGTGAGTAGGTAACTAAACGAGCTTGTTTAGCTTGGTAAGGAGCAAAAAATAGTTGATTTTGAGTAACCTCTTGCAACGGGAACTCACGTTTTGTTGGTGGCTCGCCGAACGTTTTGGGAAAATTGTAATTTTTGTCCAGTAAAGTTTTTAACTCTTCGAGTGACGCCGTGCCATAATAGAAAATTTCCGGTTGATAATTCAGCAATTCCTTGATAATACCAATGAGTTCACTGCCCGTAAGAGCTAATAACTCTTTTTCCGTTAACATGTAGTGCGTTAATTCTGCTCCGTATTCGCAATAAGTAATTAAAGCATTTAAGACTGAGTTCTGGTTGCTTTTTGCATCGTTTCGTTGTTTAATAATATCCTGCGTTAAGTTTGTAAGTGCCTCGGCGTCAGGGATTGCGTTATGAACAACATGCAGTGCGAGTTTTAGAGCCTCTTCAAAATTATCGCTCAATCCGGATAAAGTCAGTTGAGAGTAATCATCGGAGCAATATAAATTGATGTTACAAGCTAATCTATAAAACTCCTCTTTAACCTGAGCCGCCGTATATTTGTCCGTGCCTAAATAATCAAAATATTGTGTAGCAATCGGTAATTTCAAATTATTAAGTTCCCCGGCTTTAAATCTAAATTTAATCTCAAAAGTGCGGTTTTCTTTATTTTGAATATAGTAAATAGGAACATTTTTTAAATTTGAAAAGGTAATCTCTTTGTTATAATCTACAAATAGAGGTTGGATTTCTTCGCTTTTGCTATCTTTAATCTCTTTAAAGAAGTCAGATTCACTATCGCGATTTACATGAATAGGAGTGATGGGTGGCTTCTCGACTTTATTGGCTTCGGGGGGCGTCCCTTGACGTTTGTAAATGACGATATAGTTATTTTTAAAATGTTTGTTTGCAAAAGCCACTACGTCAGCTTTGGTTATTTTACTATAATTTTCAATAGATTTACAAGCCTCTTCCCAAGGAATATTGTTCATAAAGGCACGTGCCATCCACATTGCTCGAGCTTGATTGCTTTCTAATTGACGCATCTCGTTCAATTTCATGTTGTTAATGGCAGCTTCCATCAGTTTGTCATCAAAATCTCCGCTTTTAATCAACTCAATTTGTTGTAAAAGTAAATCTTTAACCTCCTCCAAAGTTTGTCCTGTTTTGGGAACTCCGTGAAGCATGTAAGAAGAGTTATCACACAAAACATACGCAAAGGCGGATGCGCCGTATACCACTTGTTTTTGATTCAAGTTGAGGTCTATTAATCCCGATTTACCATTAGATAAAATTAAATCTAACATGTTGAGAATGTAAATCTCTTTGGAATTGGCAGGCTCGCCAATGCGAAAAGCAAGGCGAACAAATTCCGCTTCTAATCCGACAACTTCGTCAACAATGGGTTGTGTAATCGGTTTTTCGTTAGTGATATTGAACGGAGGTAATTCTTTTGCTTTTAACTTCCCAAAATATTTATCAATAATTTGGATAGCTTCGTCCATATCAAAATCTCCGGAGAGGCAGATTGCCATATTATTGGGAACATAGTATCGGTCATAAAACTCACGAATCTTTTTCATTGAGGGATTTTTTAGATGCTCGGCATCGCCGAGAGTCGTTTGTTGTCCGTACGGGTGGTTCGGAAATAGTGCAGCTAACATTGCTTCATTCACCTTGCGACTATCGTTCGTAAGCGACATATTTTTCTCTTCGTAAACGGTCTCTAACTCTGTATGAAATAGTCGTAAAACGGGGTGTTCAAAGCGGTCGGCTTGTATTTTCGCCCAATTTTCGAGCTGATTGGAGGGAATATTTTCGATATAGATGGTGTAGTCGTTGGAAGTCCCGGCATTTGTCCCTTGCGAACCGAGAAACTTCATCATTTTATCATATTCGTTAGGAATGGCATACGTGCTTGCGATATACGAAATGCTATCAATTTGGTGATAAAGTTTTTTTCGTTTTTCGAGGTCTGTCTCCACGCGATAAACTTCAAACAAATCTTCAATTTGCTGAATTAATATTTTCTCTTCGTTCCAATTTGTTGTCCCAAAATGGGGCGTCCCTTTGAACATCATGTGTTCAAAATAGTGGGCTAAACCGGTGGTTTCTTTCGGGTCGTTTTTACTACCTACTTTCACAGGAATGTAACACTGTATTCGGGGAGCATCTTGATATACGGTAAGGTAGACTTTCAAGCCATTATCCAGCGTATAAATTCGTGCTTTGAGCGGGTCGTTTGCTACGCCAACCCACGAAAACTCCTTTTGTCCGTAAAGAGTTGTAAATAAAAAGAAAAAAAGAAGGGGGAAAAGAAATAACGATTTTTTGGTTTTCATAATATTTGATGTTTTTTTATTGCAAAAGTACAATTAATATGAATAAATTTTTATTGTTTAAACAGAAAATAACGGTTAATGTTTATTGTCAATCTGTAAAATAGTCCTATTTTTAATTTTAGTACTAAATTCCTTTCGAGCAGAGGTGTGATTATTTACAAAATAATGAAATTAAAAATAAAAAATAGGTTTTTTATATCTAAAAAAGTGCTATTTTTGGCAAATTTTTCAAGGAATAAATTTTTCATATCATTAAATACAAAAATAAGATAACTAATATGTCAGAAAAAGTTAAAGGAAAAATCTTACAAATTATCGGTGCTGTTATTGATGTGCAATTTGAAGAAGAAGCTACGCTTCCAAATATTTATGATGCTCTTGAGGTGATAAAAGATGATGGAGAAAGGCTGGTATTGGAGTGTCAACAAGGGATTGGAGAGAATACGATTCGTTGTATCGCCATGGATTCTACGGACGGGTTGCGGCGTGGAATGCCTGTTGTTGCTACCGGCAGCATGATTTCTATGCCGACCGGAGATGTAAACGGGCGACTATTGAATGTGATTGGCGAGACGATTGACGGTATCGGACCGATAGAGGCTACCGGACGGCGTGAAATACACCGTGACCCGCCGACATTCGACACGTTATCTACAAGCCAAGAGGTGCTATATACGGGTATTAAAGTGATTGACCTTATCGAACCTTATGTGAAAGGCGGAAAAATCGGTCTGTTTGGCGGTGCCGGCGTTGGAAAGACCGTTCTAATCATGGAGATGATTAATAATATTGCGAAGAAATATTCCGGAATGTCGGTCTTTGCCGGTGTCGGCGAACGTACACGTGAAGGAAATGACCTTTTACGAGATATGATAGAATCCGGAGTTATTCGCTACGGCGATGAATTTAAGAAAAGCATGGAGAATGGCGGCTGGGACTTAGACAAAGTTGACCGAGAAGAACTCTCGAAATCGCAAGCAACATTGGTGTTCGGACAGATGAACGAGCCGCCCGGAGCACGTGCCCGCGTTGCCCTATCAGGACTTACAATGGCTGAATATTACCGCGACGGAGACGAACAATCGGGCGGGAAAGATATCCTCTTTTTTGTCGATAATATCTTCCGTTTTACACAAGCAGGCTCTGAAGTATCGGCTCTACTCGGACGTATGCCCTCAGCTGTCGGATATCAGCCGACCTTAGCAACCGAAATGGGTGTGATGCAAGAACGAATTACTTCTACAAAAAGAGGTTCAATTACCTCTGTACAAGCCATTTATGTTCCTGCTGACGACCTTACCGACCCCGCTCCCGCAACTACTTTCTCGCACTTGGACGCTACAACCGTACTTAGTAGAAAAATTTCCGAGCTTGGAATTTATCCCGCTGTCGATCCTCTCGACTCAACGTCCCGGATTTTGACACCGGATATTGTAGGTGAAGAACATTATCGTACCGCTCAACGCGTGAAAGAAACTCTACAACGCTACGCCGAATTACAAGATATTATTGCAATTCTCGGTATGGAAGAGTTGTCGGAGGAAGATAGAAAAGTAGTCTATAGAGCAAGAAAAGTTCAACGTTTCTTGTCGCAACCGATGTATATGGCAGCGCAATTTACCGGAATACCGGGAAAATTCGTCGATATTGAAGATACCATTAAAGGATTTTCAATGATTCTTGACGGGGAATTAGATGACCTTCCCGAAACTGCCTTTAATATGGTGGGAACTATTGAAGAAGCTATTGAAAAAGGACGTGCAGAACTTGCTGCTGCCAAAAATTAATTTTTGAATTATGACGATTGAAATTATTGCTCCTGATAAAGAGATTTTTAAAGGTGTTGCCTCGCAAATACAACTGCCCGGCGTTGACGGTTTGTTTGCAATCCTTAACCTACACGCACCCTTAATTGCTCTCTTAAAACAAGGAAAAATAAAAATTACCGGTGAAAATGAGCAAATCACCCAAATCGATATTATGGGTGGGGTGGTAGAAGTAAAAAATAATAAAGTTCTTGTGCTAGCGGATATGTGATGATAGCTAATTGTTGAAAATACTCTATCATCGCTCCTCAATACCTCAAAAAAAATCGTAAAACTCCTTTTATCTCCCACTTAACCAAGTGGACGGATTGATATAGGTGTCATTTTTCCAAACCTCAAAATGTAATTCATAAGTCGTTGAAGTCGTTGACTTAGCTACCTTTCCGATTGTTTGTTTAATCGTTACTTTATCTCCTTTTTTTACCGAAACGGAGTTTAAATTTTGATAAACGGTAAGATACTCGCCGTGGCGTACCATCACTACTTTCGTCCCTAAAATGTCAAGAACGCCGGCAACCACTCCCTCAAAAACGGCACGAACCTGCGTGTTCGGTTCAACTAAAATGTCAATCCCCCTATTTTCAATCATTACCGAAGGTACGTCCGGGTGTGGATAATTCCCGAAATCGGCAATTTTAGTGCCTTTGGCAACGGGCCAAGGCAATTTCCCTTTATTGGCGGCAAAAGAATTGCCGACAATCTTCTCCTCCGGCGTTAATAAAATTTCGCTACTACTGCTACTCTTTCCCGATGAAGTGGTCGCTGTCGTGGAGCTTTTTTTCTTTTTGGCATTCTCAGCCCGAATCTCCTCTTCAACTGCCTTTTTTATAGCAACATCTAACTCTTTTCTTTTAGCTTGTTTAGTTTTTAAATCGGCGGCTAACTGACGTTCTTTCTTCTTCAACTCTTCCGTCATTCTGCTCTTCTTATTCCTATCTCGCTCCAACGCCTTAATTTCCCGCTCTTTCTCATTTAGTAAAACCGTCTTCTCATCTTTGAGTTGTAAAATCTGCTCATTTTTCTTATTAATCTCTTCACAAGTCTGCTCAATAAGCTCTACTTGCTGTTTGATATTAGCGGAAAAAAGGTTGTAATACCGCGCCCGCCTAAACATTTGAGAAAAACTCTCTGCCGAAAAAATAAAAGTGATTTTATCTAAAAAATTCCGATTTTTATAAGCTAAATAAACGACCCTCGCATAGTCATCTTTCATATATTCTAACTTCTTGTTGAGGTTGAGTAGCAGTTTCTGATTCAAATCCAGCGTCTCTTCCAACGAAAAAATCTCAGTATTCATAGTCGTAATTAGCGACTCCCGATTTGTAATCTGCTTACGAAGTACCGCAAGTTGCTGCAAAGAGGTATTTTTATTTTTTTTCGTCTCCTCTAACAGCTTCTGTGTAGAGTTAATCTCATTTTCAATCTTTTTTTTATCATTTTTTAATTGGTCGCTCTTACGCTGAGCAGTCGCAAGATTTGTCGCAAAACTTAAACAAATTAAAAAAAAGATAATTTTACGTTTCATCTCAATTCTTAGAATATTTTTTTATGAACTTACAAAAATAGTATTAATAAAATTAAAGATAAATTTTCCTCTTATTAAAATATACACAGCTTAATGTTGATTATTGTAATTATTTTCTCTTGGGCGTGCCCCCTCGCTGCGCTCGGGGTCGGCGCCCGGTTCCAAGTCCGCGGGCACAAGCCGTGGGGACGCAAGGCGGCAAAAAGAGCTTCTAAAGTCGCTTTTTTGCCGCCGCGTCCCCAGCGGCTTCCGCCCTTGCGGGCTTTCCACCTAAGCGCCTCACGCA
>DUOL01000066.1 GCA_012838875.1 Bacteroidales bacterium
GGGCACAAGCCGTGGGGTCGCAAGGCGGCAAAAAGAGCTTACAAGCTCGCTTTTTTGCCGCCGCGTCCCCAGCGGCTTCCGCCCTTGCGGGCTTTCCACCTAAGCGCCTCACGCAGCCAACTTGCTCGTATAAAGCATCTTATGAAACGATTTAAAATGGAACGTAAACCCCAAAGAGGTGATATGATTGTAGCAAAAGGTCAAGCCCAAAGTAAAAAAAACCTGAAGGGGTAACATGATAATAAAATAAATTTTAGCTAAAACCCTTAATATCAATGCAATAACTCCGTCTACGACTTGAAAGTCGTGGCAATTGATAGGAGAGACGTGGCGTGTATGCCACGTCTCTCCTGCGTGAGGCGGGAGGCGGAAAGCCCGCAAGGGCGGGAAGCGCTGGGGACGCTGCCGCAAAAAAGCGACCAGCGGAAGCTCTTTTTGCGGCTTTGCGACCCCACGTTTCACGCCCGCGTACTTGCAGCCGTACGCCGACCCCGAGCGTAGCGAGGGGGCACGCCCTAATTAAATTAAAAATTAAAAATAATGAAAAGAATAAACGGTATTTTAGAATCCACCAAACTAATCCCTTGATACATAAGCTAGTAAATCCCCTCTTTTATGATGTCGTGAAGATGAATAACACCGATGTACTCATCGTTATCATTAACAACAAAAAGATTCGTAATATTCATTTTCTTCATCAAATTGAGAGCTTCAACGGCTAAGGCTTGATAATGAATCTTTTTAGGATTTTTAGTCATAATATCGGCGGCTGTAAGCTTATCCAAACTTTCGTTTTTCTCTAACATGCGTCTTAGGTCGCCGTCTGTAATTGCTCCAACAACTTTTTTCTCTTTCACGACTGCCGTAACGCCAAGATATTTCCCTGAAATTTCGACAATAACCGTTTTAATAGAGTCATTTTCATTAACTTGTGGAACTTCATTATATTTTGAAAGATCATTCACTTTGGTATACAACCTTTTGCCCAAAATGCCGCCCGGATGATATTTTGCGAAATCTTGGGGAGTAAAACCTCTACGCACAATAAGACAACTTGCAAGGGCATCGCCCATTACCAACTGTGCCGTAGAACTGCATGTAGGCGCTAAATTGTTAGGACAAGCCTCCTTTTCAATACGACAATCTAACACAAAATCAGCTTCACGAGCCAAAAAGGAGTTCGGATTCCCCACGATAGCTATCATTTTATTTCCACTCATTTTTAAGAATGGTACGAGTACGGAAATCTCCGGAGTATTCCCGCTTTTAGAAAGACAAATCACCAAATCGTCATGTTGGATAATCCCTAAATCTCCGTGTATAGCATCGGCGGCATGCATAAAAATAGCCGGAGTTCCCGTTGAATTAAACGTTGCCACTATTTTTTGCGCTATGATAGCACTTTTCCCAATTCCCGTAACAACCACACGACCTTTTGTTTTTAAAATCAACTCCACACTTGCAACAAAATCATCATTAACAGAAGCCGTTAAATTCTTTAATGCCTCTGCTTCCATCTGAATGACTTGAATAGCTAAACTTTTTATTTTCTCTTTCATAATCTTATATTTAGTCAGCCGTCAACGAACGAAATTTCTTCGGAATACGAATTGACGTAGGACCCGGAACATTTATTTTTATATTCTTCAACACCCCCTCAAACTCCACATCTTCATCTTCTACAATGAATTTCATTTTTTGAAAAAAGGTAATTGAATCTATTGAATTATAATCGGAATACAAAATTTCAATACTGTTCAGGGTTGCTAAGTCGGTAACTTCATTGCTATACAGCGTGCTATCTTTATTCAAAAAAACATCTTGCATGATAGCTAATTCATATTTACTATTCTTCCTTTTATTCGCACTATAATGCAAGAGCGAGTCATCTTCCATTAAAACCAAATCCGGCTCGAAATTGGGAAAATCAACACCATTAAGTATGGCTTGAATAAAATAGAAATCAAACGGAATATTGATTAAAAAAAGTCGAAATCTATCATAGGGTCCCTGATAGAACGTTTCATCTAATTTGTTGACATAAATAATCTCATCGGGAGTAAGCACCATTCTTAGTAGCTCAATTCCCATTTTATTGAAATTCAAGTAGATAATACTATCTATTCTATTAACAAAAAATATTTGAAGATTCGTAGGGTCTTCATCGGCTTGAATAATTTTCGCCTTTATTTGATAAGATATCCATTGATACGATATTTTCGGAAATTGATTAGAAGTTACGTTATTAGAACTATCTATAACAACATTTGCCGTATCATTAATTTGTGAAAAGCCATGAACTCTTACTAAAATTAACAATAGTAGAAGTAATATTCGCATCGAAATTCTTATCATAATAAAATGTAAAAACGGAAATTACATTTTTTTATTATCTTATAACGGTAACAGTTCCTGTATATTTACGCTGGAAACCGTCAAGACTTTCAATAATAAAATGATAAATATAGGTATCTGCGGGAACTAATTTTCCTTTTGCCTTACCGTCCCATTCTCCATAAAGCTCTGTTGTATAATATATTAACTCTCCATAACTATCATAAATAAACATTTCATAATTATTAGGAGAGACGCCGATGCCGGACGGTTTAAACACTTCATTTAATCCGTTTACATTAGGGGTAAATGCATTAGGAATATAAAAGGCAAATGGGTTTTCAACGGTAATAACGTGGCTGGTGGAGTCCTTACAACCGTCATTTGTAGAGACAACGAGCCAAACGGTATAAATACCCGAATGGGTATAATTATAAGAAGGGGACATTTCGGTCGAATGATTTCCTGCGGCACCGACATCGCCAAAATTCCAATGCCAAATATCGCCATTTTCCGATGTATTGGTAAAGTTAACTACGCCTTGCCCATCATTTATCTCAACAAAAGATCTATCTACGATAAAACTTGCTGTCGGAGTGGGGGTTACAAGAACGGAATCTCGAGCCGTGCAGCCATTCGCGTCGGTTACGGTTACCGTATAAATTGTTGGGACGGTAACTATCGGCATAATTGTTGGGGAAGTTTCACCGGTATTCCAAAAATAGGTATAGCCTGGAACATTAGGCGTAACGGTTACACGAGTTCCGCTACATACGGAAGCCGGTAGGGAGATATTGGCAAGGTTTCCATGTTGTACGGTCACTGTTGCGGTGGCTGAGCAGCCTCCGTTAGCTGTTACGGTTACGGTATAAACAGTTGTGGTTGTCGGACTAACAGTAAGTGTAGAAGAAGTTTCGCCGGTACTCCATAGATAAGTATCTCCGCCGGAAGCCGTAAAAGTAGCGCTACCACCATCGCATATACTTTGCACTGAGGGAGTTACCACAACATTGGGAGCTACCGTAATAACAACTGTCGTTGATGCAACCGCTGTTTCTCCGTCATAAACCATAGTAACGGTATACTCACCTGCCATAGATAAATCAACATTGGGAATAATCGGATTTTGGACATTGGAAGTCCAGCCGTTAGGACCTGTCCATGCATACGTTGCACCGGGTTGAGAGTTATGACATGTAAGGTAGAGCGTTTCTCCAACGCAAAGCGGTCCATTATTACTGGCCGGTGCCAACAACGAGCAGTCGGTTGTAGCGGTAGAGCTACTTTCCCTATTAAAAGAAATTCTACCCGCTTCAAGAGAGAAGTTTGTAAGCAGAAGGAGATAGAACTCTCCGACTTGTGCGTGCGGGATATAGCACCATTCCGTGGCAGCAGCGTCAAAACTACAATCTACGACATTCCCTGCCGGATATCCGCCCCAGCTGCTTGGGTCATTAGGATTATGGTAGCCGTTAGTCGGACGATGATTTCCCATATCAATATCACTCAATTGGTAAACGCCCGAGCATAAATTCTGTATAAACTGTTCTTGGGTGTTTGCATGAAATGGTCCCCAGCATGCAAAATCCACGTCAAGTCCCATACCGTCATTAACAGACGTTTGACTAATGAAAATTAAAAGGTCGCCGGGAGTAGATATTCGAAGATAGTAATATGCAGGTGCGGGATAAGCATATAAACAAGCATAACCATAAGGACCTAAAAAGTCATCTGCCGACCCGGAAGTTGCTGTATTGTAAGTTATTCCGTATGGATTATCTTCCGTACAAAAAGGATGTATCCCATTAGGATCGCACGGAGATTGCGCAAAAGTTAAATGGAAATTAAAAATTAATAGAACAAACAAAAATAGATTAATTAGTTGTTTCATTTTTCGTAAGATTAACCTCTTTTTTTGACCGGGAAAAATAGTTTTTTATAATTGTTGTTTTATCTAATTAAAGTTACTGTTCCATAAAAAACTTTTTCTTCGTTATTCATATTCAATAACCTTATGCAATAAACGTAAACATCTAATGGTGCCACATCTCCGTTTTTCAACTTACCGTTCCATCCTCCCAGTACTTCTGTTGTTCTAAATATTTCCTGCCCCAATTTATTATAAATCACCATCAAATAATCGGTTTCACTGATTCCCATTCCCTTAGGAGCAAAAACATCATTAAGACCATTTTCGCGATAGGGAGTAAAGGCACTTGGTATATAAAATTCAAAAGGATTCTTTATTTCTACTCGTTTAAATGTTGTATCGGCACAGTTATGGTCGGTAGAAACGATTTGAGTAATTTTATAGAATCCCGGATAGGTATAGATATAAAAAGGAGATTGTTCATAGGAAACATTTCCGGGTGCTCCTTCATCACCAAAAGTCCAATGCCAATGTAATGCTCCTTGTGACAAATCAATAAATTGTATAAGAGCTTCACCATTTTCCATTTCTTTATAATAATAAGCATCTGGAATAAAATCTGCGACCGGCATTGGATATACCATTAAAGAGTCCTTAACTACACAACCATTAGTATCCGTGATTGTAACAACATATTGTGTGGGAGTTGTAACAGTTGGAACGATGGAATGTGAAGATTCTCCCGTATCCCAAACATAAGATACGGAGGGAATGTAAGGAGAGACTGTAATTCTCGTACCTGAACAAACCTCATCGGGTAACACGTAAGTATTTGTTGTCCCAACTTTAACAGTAACCGAAGCTGTTGCGGTGCAACCTTCGGCAGATGTTCCCAAAACTCTGTAAGTTGTTGTACCTTCCGGTGCAACGGTTATACTAGAAGTCGTTTCGCTGGTACTCCACAAGTAAGTTTGTGCACCGGAGGCTGTGAGCGTAATAGTATCGTTATTACATACAGATGGAGAGGCAGGAGAAATAGAAATAGTAGGAGGCGGATTGATAACTACTTCAATACTCTCGTTGACTGTTTCGCCTTGGTAGACCATTTGAAAATGATAAGTCCCTGACATATTAACAGTTGCGTTTTGAATAACGGGGTTTTGTAAATTTGACGTCCAATTATTAGGACCGCTCCATGAATAAGTAGCCCCCGGTTGATAATTATCACAAGAAAACATGATAGTTTCACCCTCACATAAAGGACCGTTATAACTAATCACCGCTAACAACGAGCAGTCTGTCGCAGCAGAACCGCTTTGTTGGGTAAAAGTAATTGTAGCGGGTTGGCGAGAATAGTTTGTGAGTAGCAATAGATAAAACTCTCCGACTTGAGCATTGGGAATATAACACCACTCCGTACCGCTGGCACTATAACTGCAATCGACAACATTTCCGTTTGGATAACCTCCCCATGTACTCGGATTGTTTGGGTCGTGGTAGCCGTCAGTTGGACGATGACTACCGCTACTATTATCATCTAAAGAGTATTGTCCTGAACAAAGTTTTTGTACAAATGTAGCTTGATTAGGAGCTTGAAAAGGTCCCCAACAAGCAAAATCCACGTCTCTTTCTATACCACCCGATGATACTTGACGAATAAAAATCAATATATCGCCCGGCGATGAAATTCTCATATAATAATATGCCGGGGCGGGCATGCTGTATAAACAAGAGCGACTTGAAGTACCGAAAAAACCGCTGGCATCACCTGTTGTTCCTGAGTTATAAGTTATTCCGTACGGATTTTCATCGGTACAAAAAGGATGTATTCCATTAGGATCACAGGGAGACTGCGAAAAAAGAAAACCTCCTCCTAAAAAGAGAAAAGTAAAAAGTAGAATTTTATGACAATTTTTCATAGAAATGTAGACTTTTTTATTCATAAATTCAATTTCGACAAAAGTACACAAATTAATTCGTATAATTTAATATTTGTCAATTAAATTTATTTTTTTTTACTTTAAATTTGAAATATAACTCAAAAAAATCTTTGTTTTTCATTAAAAAAGACATTTTTTTATTGTTTTCGTTGCCAGAATCTTTAAACTTTTTCTATTTTTAGCTAAAAAATTAATTTCACTCTTACTTTTGTATAATTTTATTCACTACTGACCGACTAAATTTTTCCAAAAAATAAATAAAGGGGGTTGACCGAAGTCTCGCCCCCTTGTTGTAATTTTGTATCGCTTAAAACACCATTACAACTATGAGCAAAAATACAACAAAAAA
>DUOL01000260.1 GCA_012838875.1 Bacteroidales bacterium
CCATCATTGATAATTGTAATATCTTGTTGCCATATTCCCGAACCCGGTGCCCCTTGATTTAAAATGACCGGCATCCCCGGATCTTTCATAGTAAGCATCTGGGTTGCTGCTGCATTCGTCGCATTCACAGTACACTCACAAGTACTTAAATAGTAGTTATTATTGGTTTGTGTGTAAGTTGAAGCATTGTATCCTATACAATCATGGTAGTAATAAATGGTTCCCGTCCCTGCATTTCCACCGTAAGGAGTATAAGTGCTTGGTACATTTCCCGTATTATAACAATTAGTTATTGTAATCGCAGAAGAAGGCAAATATCCTGTAATACCAGCTACATAATTATGACTATTATTATAATAACTTGAATGATAGGAATAAGCCTTCGGCTTAAGATCACCACGATTATAACAATCCGATATCGTAATATAACCTGTATTACAGTATCCAATAATACCGCCAATATAACCGTAAGCATTGGCATAGTTGGAACTACCACTACCTGTAGATTTTGCCAAATTATTTAAAATAATTTTCCCTTTATTATAACTTTTCTTAATATTGATGGGTAAAGTTGATGTTCCGTATACATGGCCGGCAATTCCACCCGCATAGATATAAGAACTTTTATAATAAGCGGCGACATCATTCATTAAAAACAGACTATCTAAATTTCCGCAATTCTCTACAGTTGCGTGATCGAGTTTGCCAACAACTCCACCGATGTAATGATACCAAGTGCGACTGTCAGAATAATTCGACTCTAATTTTATATTAAAATTAATTTTCCCTTCATTCATCGAATTCGTTAGATAACTTAAGCTGGTTGGGGGATTAGTATTTCCCGTAAGATAACCGACAAGTCCTCCTAAATAAGTATTATAAGAAGTGGTAGTCCCCGTATGATTGACAATTAAATTAGATTGATTAGAACAGTTAACAATTGTACTACCTATAGCATAGCCCGCTATTGAACCGATATAAAAAGTCGTATTAGTTCCTTGTACCGAAATTGTACCGTTCCCTATTATATGTACGTTTGATATCTCAGCATTATTCACGTATCCGAATAATCCTACATATTGCGGATTATTCCCATTCACTGTAATATTCAGGTCATTTATCGTATGGTCATTTCCATTAAAATGACCTTGAAATTGATTAGCAGATGTGCCGATAGGTGCCCAATTGTATCCATTCAAATCTATATCCGCTACCAAATCAAAATACGCACCAATATAGGCTCCGGCATTACTATTAATTTCGGAAGACATATAAGCTAATTGAGCCGCATTCTCAATGAGATAAGGATTCTGTGCTGTCCCATCGCCGAAAACCCACGGCGTTGACGTGCCATCCCAGACAGAAGGTGCCGTATAAACAACTCGTAACGTTAAGTTTACCACACTGTCACAACCATTGGCATCAGTATCAAATACTGCTTGATAAATACCTGAAGTTGTGTACGGAACACCATTGACTATATAACTATCTCCATGCTCTATCTCAGCATAAATTGAGTTTATTCGAGAAGCAAAATATTGCAAATTAATAGCATACGTGGTGTCATTATTTGTTAAATAATACCAACCTGCCGGTGAAAACTCTCTCCCTAAAAAGGTTAACGTATCTCCGTAGCAAATGGTCGTATCTATTTGTATAATTGGGTCACTCGTGAGAGTAAAGTTTAAAGTATCTCCATAATATGTTACTTGATTAATTGTAACAAAAGCACGATACGTATAAGTACTGCATGGAGATAAATTGCTCACAATAGTAGAAAAGGAATCGGCTACATTTGCCGTAACAGTTGTATAGTGAGTTGTTCCTACTAATTTATATTCAAATCCTATTTGAGAAATCGAAGACAACGGTGTAATATTCGTATTCACTTTCCCTACCAATTGTGCTGACATAGAAGTAATATCTTCGGCGGGAAGGGTCGTAATACGTGAAGGATAAATACCAC
>DUOL01000067.1 GCA_012838875.1 Bacteroidales bacterium
CCGGATATGCGACCAATCCCGAATATGCGAACCGTTTAATCTCATTAATTGAACGATTTAATATTAACAGGTGGGATTCTCTCTATTTACAAACTGATTTAGTCATTTCGCCCGAGAAAGAAGTTGAGGAAAAAGAAGAGATTGTCGTACAACAAAAACATCTTTCACGCCCGATAAATCAAACTACGGAAGGTGAGAATAAACATGAAAATGAGCGTAAAGAGAGCAGAGCGGATAATGTTGTGAATAAAACTCAGAGCGGTAAGGTTGTTCCTATTTTCACAGCTTCTATAACGGATTTTCCGCTCAGCGAGTGTCCTTGGACGGACTTAACGGTTTATGAAAATAATAAAACTCAATTTATTATAGCACAAAAGGGAGATAGTTATAAAAGTATTGCTAAAGCGGTGCAGCGTTCGGAAAAAGAGCTTCATAAATACAATGACGCACCTACTGACAGTAGATTAATTGAAAATCAAGTAGTTTATATTGAACATAAAAATAAAAAGAATAATGTGATTCACATTGTTTCCGAAGGGGAGACGTTGCGTTACATTGCCCAAAAATATGCGGTACAATTGCACGCCATACTCGCTTATAACAATCTCACGAAGGAGTCTATTATTAAGCCCGGAGATAAGATTAAATTGACTATGAATTTTAAAGAAAAAAACTAATACTTTTCTTTAATCCTTCTTTTTATTCCTATTTTAATAGAGTTAATTTGTATCTTTGCAAAGCAAAATAGAATATATTCTGAGCAATTTACATTTAATATTATCATTATCAACAATTTAAAAGAATATCAAATGGCAAAAGTTTTAATTATCGGAGCAGGTGGTGTAGGTTCGGTAGTTACACACAAATGTGCGGCAGTACCGGAAGTTTTTAGTGAAATTATTTTAGCAAGTCGTAATAAAGAGAAATGTGATAAGATAGCTGCGTCAATAAAAACTCGGCAAATTATCACCGAGCAGGTTGACGCTGACAATGTTGAAGAAACGATAGCGTTAATTCGCAAGTACAATCCCGATATTTTGATTAATGTTGCGCTTCCCTACCAAGATTTAGCACTCATGGATGCTTGTTTAGCGACCAAGACGCATTATCTTGACACGGCAAACTATGAGCCGCGTGATGTAGCGAAGTTTGAGTATAAATGGCAATGGGCATATCGTGAAAGATACAGAGATGCCGGAATTACCGCAGTGCTTGGTTGTGGTTTTGACCCCGGCGTTACGGGTATTTACACTGCCTACGCCGCAAAACACTATTTTGACGAAATACACTATCTTGACATTGTCGATTGCAATGCGGGAGACCACGGGAAAGCATTCGCCACTAACTTCAATCCTGAAATCAATATCCGTGAAATTACGCAAAACGGAAGATATTGGGAAAACGGCAAGTGGGTTGAGACGCCACCGCTTGCTATTCATAAACCCATATATTATCCCAATATTGGGGAGCGTGAATCGTATCTTCTTTACCATGAGGAACTTGAATCGCTAACTTTAAACTTCCCGACACTAAAAAGAGCACGTTTTTGGATGACTTTCGGCGAAAAATATATAAACACGCTCAATGTTTTACAAGAAGTAGGCATGACTCGTATTGACCCGATTTTGTATGAGGGGAAAGAGATAGTTCCATTACAATTTCTCAAAGCTGTACTACCCGAACCTGCGTCATTGGGCGAGGGATACAAGGGTGAAACATCTATTGGTTGTCAAATCAGAGGAATAAAAGACGGCAAAGAACGCACTTACTATATTTGGAATAATTGTAACCACGAAGAAGTTTTCAAAGAAGTCGGAGCACAAGCTGTTTCTTATACAACGGGCGTTCCGGCTATGCTCGGGGCGAAGTTAGTTTTACAAAACAAATGGAAAAAACCGGGCGTATTCAACGTAGAAGAGTTTGACCCGGACCCGTTTATGGAAAAAATCGGCTTCTATGGTTTGCCTTGGAACGAAGAGATAGACAAACCGCTTCCTGTTGAGAAATAACAATTTTACAGCAATAACAACTCTTATATCATGAGTACATTTTTATGGGACGCTATCGCTTTCGGACCTATCCATAGTCGAAGGTTGGGAAACTCTTTGGGGATAAATTTACTGCCTAACGAAAGAAAAATATGTTCTTTTGACTGCGTTTATTGCGAATGCGGTTGGACGGACAGAAATCACACGGTTTCCGATAATGATTTTTTGCCGTCAACGCAAATTGTTAAAGCGATAGAAACTAAAATCGTCTCTTGCCACCATAATAATATTGCTATTGATAGTATTACTTTTGCCGGAAATGGCGAACCGACACTGCACCCACAATTTGCTGAGATTATCGACAGACTTATTACTATTAGAAATCAATATTATCCCGACTCCGTAATTACTTGCCTCTCTAATTCGACACAGTTACACCGTGAAGATGTTGTCAACGCATTAAAAAAAATTGAAAATCCTATTTTGAAACTTGATGCCGGAACTGAAGAGTTATTTCAATTTATAAATAATCCGACAATAAAAATCACTCAACGAGAGATTGTAAACCATTTGACAAATTTTAAAGGAATTGCAATTATTCAAACCCTTTTCGTGCGGGGCAGAGTAGATAATCTTTTTTATGATAACACAACTGCAGAGAATATTAACGAATGGTTAAGAAACTTAAAGATGATTTCTCCGAAACAAGTTATGCTCTATTCGCTTGATAGAGAAACTCCTCATAAAAATTTAGAAAAAGTATCTATGGAAGAACTAAAGGAAATCGCTAAAAAAGTTCAAGATATCGGATTTAATACAACGGTCTATTAATAAACCTCTTTAATGATTGAAAAAACTTTTTTTCTTCTCAATTCTTTATTCTTATTAATGCATAATAAACCTTTACTTATAAATGCTGGGGTTCATACAATTGTAACGACTCTTTTTGTACTCATACTCGGTTTAATAACCTTGATATTTATTCTTCATCGGAGACAAATTATTCAAATATTACAGGCGACCTTTTCGCAACGAATCTTCTCGCAACTACTTAGAGAAAGTAAACTTTTAAAAGAACGAATCTTTTTTTTACAACATTTCACTAACTATCTTATCCTTTCTCTATTCGTCTTCATAGTCCTTCACTATTTTTTCCCTAATATAACTCAATTTTTTTCAATCGAACTCCTTTTTTTAATTGCCTTTTCATTTGTCTTTCTTGATTTTCTATTCAAACGTTTAGCCCTTTCTCTATATATTTACTTATCTGATTATAAAGAAAATAAAGATGAATTTTATTTTTACAAACTTTTTCATATCACTTCCAATTGCTTTATTTTATATCCGATTCTAATTATCTTTTTCTTTACTCAACAACCGATAGCATTACTTATTTATCTTCCTTTTTTCATTATATCTTTTATATTTCTTTTTTCCCGTTTCTATACATTTAATAAAAATAAGAATTTAACATTTCATTTTTTTTTGTATTTTTGCACAATTGAAATTTTGCCTTATGTTATCTTATTAAAAATCATTTTTTCGTTAGGTAAATAGAGGGATAAGACCATTTAGAAAATTAAAACAATTGCTATGAAAATCAAAAATATACTTATTTCACAACCAGCACCTGCTGATTTTAGTAAAAGCCCTTATGCTGAATTAAAGCAAAAATATAGTATTAATATTGATTTTTATAAATTCTTTAAAATAGAGAGTGTATCTACTCGTGAATTTCGGGACTCAAAAGTGGATATTTTAAAACACGATGGAATTATATTTTCAAGTAGAAATACTATTGACCAATTTTTCAATTTAATTAAAGAGTTGCGGATTGAACTGCCTGAAAGCATGAAATATTTTTGCACTACAGAAAACACCGCCTTATATCTACAAAATTACATTCAATATAGAAAAAGAAAAGTTTTTTTCCCAAAGAATAATAATGGCGATATTAGTGAATTAATTTTAAAGAATAATGAACTGCTATTTTTAATCCCATGCGGTTCAGACACAAGCAATCTTCAATATAAAGACATCCTTGACAGTAATGGAATAAACTACTCGAATGCCTCTGTTTTCAAAACCGTTCCTGCTAATTTAAAAGAGGAAGTTGAAATTGACAAATATGATATGATTGTATTGTTCAGTCCTGCCGGCGTTCAATCTTTACAAGACAATTTTCCTAATTTTAAACAAGGTGAGAATTTTGCTTTTGGAGCTCTTGGAAATGCAACCGCTAATGCTATTAAGGAAATGGGCTGGACCGTTAACGTTATGGCTCCAACAGCCGGCACTCCATCGATTACCGCTGCTTTAGATATTTTCCTCAAAGATAATGCTACAAGAAGACGTTAATCATTTCTCGCATTCATTCTCAAAAAAAGAAAGAATTTGTTCCAAAAAGGTATTAGAAAGCCTCCTTGAAGAAAAAAATACACTTTTTATTTTCCCTTTTAAGTGCTATTTTCGACTCTTTGAAAAAAGTGACAACGCTCCTCATAATCAAATAGCCATTAGCATTCCTAAAAAAAAAATTCCATTAGCAGTTCATAGAAATAGAATTAAGAGATTAATTCGCGAATCCTATCGTTTGAATAAAGTAATACTCAATGAGAATATTGAAAATAAAAAGATTGGCTACCAAATCCTATTTATTTTTGTAGATAATAAAGTCCCCTCCTTTGATTACATCGAAAATAAAATAATTGCTATTTTGAAACGTTTATCAAAATCAACCATTGAGTTATCATAAAATTATACAATATGTTTTCCCGTTTTAAGATTTTCAATCGGCAAATTGCTATTTTTTCCATTTTATTTTTCTATCTGATTTTTCCGCTCAAATCTCAAAATGATTTTGAAGTTGCAAAAAATGTAGATATTTTCATCACCGTTCTTAAAGAGTTAAACGCAAAATATGCTGATGAGATTTCAGTAGGTGATTTAACGAAAACAGCTATTGATGCAATGTTGCAAAAATTGGACCCTTACACGGTTTATTATCCCGAATCTCAAATTGAAGATTTTAAATTATTGACCACCGGACAATACGGCGGCATCGGGGCGTTGATACAGGGTAAGGAAGGCAAAGTTCTCATTTCTGAACCTTACGAAGGCTATCCCGCGCATGTTGCAGGATTACGTGCCGGCGACATAATTCTTAAAATAAACAACCAGCCTACGGAAGGCAAAACATCGGAAGACGTTAGCAATATCTTGAAAGGAGAACCGGGAACGGCGATTACATTGGAAATTAAACGTGTCGGCGTTGAGAAGCCAATGACATTTAAAATTGTTAGAAAAGAGATTAAATTACCCAATATCCCCTATTTTGGCATTATCGGTTCCGACGTGGGCTATATTAAATTAGACCAATTTACTGAAAATGCCGGTAAGGAAGTGAAAGAGTCTTTCTTAAAACTGAAAGAACAAGGAATGCAATCTCTGATTCTTGACTTACGAAATAATGGCGGTGGGCTTTTAAATGAAGCAGTGAATATTGTGAATCTTTTTGTAGACCAAAATGTAACGATTGTCGAAACAAAGGGGAAAATTAAAGAACAACAGAATATATATAAAACACGCACAACACCGATTGATAAACAAATTCCGGTGGTTATTTTAATCAATGAGTTGAGTGCTTCGGCGTCTGAAATCGTTGCGGGAGCATTACAAGATTTAGATCGGGGCGTTATTATCGGTAAAAAAAGTTTTGGAAAAGGACTTGTACAGAACATCATTCCGTTAAGCTATAACTCGAGCTTGAAAATTACGGTTTCAAAATACTATATTCCGAGTGGTCGGTGCGTACAAAATATTGATTATTTCGGGAAAGACACTCTAAGTTTTAAAAAACACATTCCGGACTCGCTCGCTACCGCATACAAAACTAAAGGAGGAAGAATTGTTTACGATAAAGGAGGGATTGAACCGGACATTACAACTGCTGATACTACTGCCAGCCAAATACTTATCACACTTATTCTCAACAACCTCATATTTGATTTTGCTAATGATTTTCGCGCAACTCACGATACTATAGCAACGCCCGATAAATTTGTTATGACCGAAGAACTATATCAACAATTTCTCGACTTCTTAAAAGATAAAAATTACGAATACACTACCGAAACGGAAATATTACTTAAAGAGCTTAAGCAAAGTGCTATTGAAGAGAATAATTTCCAAACAATTGAAAATCTTTATCAAGAGATGGAAGAAAAAATCAAATTAGATAAATCGAGAGATTTAATTAAGTATAAAGATGAGATTTCTAAATTTCTGACCAGTGAGATAATAACTCGCTACTACTACCAAAAAGGAAGAATCATATACACACTTAAAAACGACGTTGACATAAAAACGGCGAAAGAGATATTATTAGATAAGACAAAATATAACTCTATTCTATCTAAGTAAAAATAATTGTTTTGACAAGAGAGAAAATTCATCATATTATCTATCTTTCCGCTTTAGCCATTCTCTTTGGCTCAATTCCCGTTTCTAATTTTGGCATGAGTATCGGAGGATTGCTTCTCTCTTTGAATTGGGTAGTGGAATGGAATTGGCAAACAAAATGGGAACGACTAAGGAAGAATAAATTAGCAATTTTACTCTCCTCTTTTTTCTTCTTCCTTTTTATAGGCTTAATTCATACAAACGAATGGAATAACGCTATTGATAATCTTCTCAGTAAATTACCTTTGCTTTACGCCCCTTTAATTTTCTCAACTTCTAAAAAACTAAATGGTAAAGAGATGAGGTTTTTGCTCTTCTGCTTTATCATGACTACTTTTGTATCCACTTTAATTTCAATCATTTATCTCTCAACTCATTTTATTGAAAACATTCGGGATATTTCTCTCTTCATTTCTCACATTCGTTTTAGTTTTTGCATTCTCGTATCTATTATTTTTTCTTTTCAATTTGCTATCAAAACTAAGAAAACACCGCTATTTTTATCTATTTTTTATCTTTTCTTAACCTGTTGGTTTATCTTTTATCTTTTCATTTCTCAAACTTTTACAGGTATTATTTTACTCTTTGTTATCCTCTTCGTTTACGGATTATTCGTTGTATTTACCGAAAGAAGAGCTTATTTTAGAAAAATCATTCTCCCCTCCGTTTCCATCTCATTAGTCCTATTTATTTTCTATTTGGCGTTTATTTCGTGGAACTACTATCATGTTACTCTTCCTAAGGAGCTTCCCACACATACGAAATCGGGAAATCTTTACAAGCACAACTTCTCTTCGATTGTTGAAAACGGTTCGTACATCGAATCTTTTCTTTGTGAGGAGGAGTTGCGTGTTTCATGGGCACAGCGTAGCAACACTCCCTATGATACCGTCGCCCCGACTTTGATTCGTTATCTAAATTCTAAGGGATTGTATAAAGACAAGGAAGGCGTTGAAGAGCTAACCGCCACGGATATTACCAATATCGAAAATAAAATCGCCAATGTCGCCTACACCGAATGGCTTGGCGTTAAACGGGCACTTTATCCGACCTTTTTTAGCATTTCGCTTTACCAACATAATAATAGGATTACTCATTCCTCTTTATTGCAAAGAATCGCATTATGGAAATCGAGTTGTGCTATCATTGCAAACCATCTTTTTCTCGGAGTTGGAATTGGAGACCATAAAGTGGAATTGAATAAGCAACTAACAAAAGAGAACTCTGAATTGCGTAAAGATATGGGAGCTCACAACCAATTTCTCACCTTCACCTTAATGGGAGGGCTATGTCTATTATTTGGTTTCCTACTTATTCTCTTTCTTCCTTTCTTTATGACCTCGAAAGCTCGTACCATAAATTACATTCTCTTTTTCATCATCATTTTCAGCTCTTTCTTCTTTGAAGACACTCTTGAGACGCAAGCAGGAATAACTTTTTATGCTATTTTAAACTCTTTTTTACTTTTCAGCTTCGACCTGCAAAAAATTATAGATAATCCGTTCACTAAAAGGGATACAGATAATAATAAAGGAAAAAATAAGTTAATATTACAATAAAATCCTAAATCATAACAAACTCTATGGAAATCAAAAGAATTTATACAGAATTAAAGTCTTACAAAAACCGAGACGAACTTCCTGCCGAGTTAGCCAATTTACTCGCTATTGCTCATCAGGCAGCAGAAAACGCATACGCCCCCTATTCACGTTTTAAAGTTGGAGCAGCAATTTTACTTGCGAACGGTAAAATTGTAATTGGAAATAATCAAGAAAACGCCGTTTATCCGTCCGGGTTATGTGCTGAAAGAACCGCCGCATTTTCGGCATCAGCGCAGTTCCCTAATATCGCTTTCAAAAAAATAGCTGTCGTAGCTATCAATCCTGAAAAAACACAATCAGTCCCTGTTTCCCCTTGCGGCTCGTGCCGTCAAGTATTGCTGGAATACGAAGAACTTGCCAAAGATAACATCGAAGTTATTTTAGCAGGCGAAGTCGGTGAAGTATTTGTGTTTAATCGGATACGCGACTTACTCCCCTATTCTTTTGACGGAAGTTTCTTGCCGGAAAACGAAATTTAAACAGTAGATAATGGATGAAAATCCAATAGGAAAAAATATTTTTACCGTTTCATTACCTACTTCCAAAAGTGTATTAATACGTCTTTTGCTAATCCGTTTTCTCTATGCAAATGAGGTAATTGCTATTGAAGAAAACAGTTCCGAAGATGTTAAAATCGTTCATTCTAACTTGCAAATCATTTCAAAGCATACAAATAGCAACGAAGAAATCACGATTCACGTAAAAGATTGCGGTGCCGCTTATCGTTTCTTCCTTTCGCTTCTCGCCGTAACAAAAGGGAAATGGTTCTTAACCGGAAACGAACGACTATTGACACGCCCTATTGCGCCCTTAATAAAGAGTTTACAATCGATTGGAGCAAATATTGTACAAACACCCAACGGAATACATATTATTGGAAACGAATTAGTTGCTTCGGAAATTGAAATTGAAAGTGAAATTACCAGCCAATGGGCATCGTCATTACTTTTAATTGCAAAAAAAATCCATTTGAAGAAATTAACGCTCATCCCGCCCATTAACTCCTTGACTTATATAACTTTAACTTGCAATTTATTAAACCTCAACGGACTCAATATTCATCAAAAGGAGAATCTTTTTTTCATTAAAACCGCTGAAAACACGCAAAGCACATTTGAAATTACCAACCGCGAAAAGGATTGGAGTTCAGCCATTTTCTGGTATACATTAGCAACAATTTATAACAATTATCAATTCTATTTCCCCAATCTATCCTTACAAAGTTTACAGGGAGACAAGATTATAGCTTCGTGGTTTCAAAATTTCGGCATTTATTCGCAAGGAGTAGAAAACGGCATTTTGACGACCTATCGTTTCACGACTTTAAACAATTTTTACGAGTTCGATTTAGCAAATCACCCTGATTTAGCCATGGTTTTAGCAGTCTTAGCTATTCTTTTACCTTTCAACCTTAGCTTAAAAAATTTAAAAACATTAAATTACAAAGAGTCGGAGCGTCTCACAATCCTTTCAAATTCTCTCACCCATTTTGCCCCTACCGAAGTTACCAATGACCATCAATTAATAATTTACGGAAAGCAACGTTTCACAACTTTCGAGCAGCCTATAGAACTCAATTCTCACGAAGACCACCGATTAGCCATTGCTTTTTCGCTTTTATCTTGTCGTTATCCCATTTCCGTCAAAAACAAAAGTTGTGTTAAAAAATCCTATCCCACTTTTTGGAATGAATTAGCTGAATTTCAGAATTTCACAAAGAATCTGACTTAGTTACGGTCATCTCCTAAAACGCTCTCCCCGAACAAGTTGGCTGCGTGAGGCGCTTAGGTGGAAAGCCCGCAAGGGCGGAAGCCGCTGGGGACGCGGCGGCAAAAAAGCGAGCTTGTAAGCTCTTTTTGCCGCCTTGCGACCCCACGGCTTGTGCCCGCGGA
>DUOL01000068.1 GCA_012838875.1 Bacteroidales bacterium
AAGCCGTGGGGACGCAAGGCGGCAAAAAGAGCTTACAAGCTCGCTTTTTTGCCGCCGCGTCCCCAGCGGCTTCCGCCCTTGCGGGCTTTCCACCTAAGCGCCTCACGCAGGATAAATGGGAAATTATAACATTTTCAACTTAAATTACTTCTAAATTCTTCAACTACTTGATTTGTATAACTTTCCATATCTTTAAAGTTCTCAGACGTTAATGTTACATCAATAAATTCAGGAATGGAGTACGGTTTTAGATTAAACCTTTGGTCTTTAATTTTGTGCCGAACAATGGAATAATCGTAAAACTCTTTTGTATCTTGATGAATAATTGGTGCAACAAACGAAAGATATTTTGACAGGTATTTGTTTATTTTATTGTCTTCTAAAAAATGACGTATTACAGATGTCGTTTCGCTGTTAAGTTGTTGGGTTTTATTCCTAATGAGTGTTACTTCAATTAGCCAATATAATTTCTTGGAATATACCTCAATGTCGCCAGTGTTACCCTGTGCGTGAGAAATTGGTAAACCAATATAATCTGCTTTATAGTTTGGTCTTATTGCAAACTTTTTACCGTATTTCAATGCTAAAATTAAACTCAAATAAAATTCCAGTTTCAAAGGCTCTGCAATGTATTTGAACTCTGGGATAATATTTTTTGTAGTTCCGATAGAATAAATGCTTTCCACTATTTTTTTCTCGTCAAGATCGTACATTTTTATAATTTTCGACGCTTTTTGTGTGTATTCGACGCCGTCCTTTTCTTCTACTTCTTTTCTATGTTGATAAATAACTTCAAGTAACTGATTATTATATCTTTCAAGTTTTTTAAAATGCAAACTCGGATTTTCTTTTTCTTCGTCTGTCAATTCAATATTTACCGAAAGCAAATCGTTTATGTATTCATCGTTTGCAATGTTTCGATAAATAAAAACCTTGCCTCTGAACTGAATGGAAACAAAGCCTGTAATTATCAAAAGACGAAGCACAACATCGGGATAATCACGTAAAATTGTTTGTGATTTTAAGTTTGTTTTGTAATTTGTTCTTAAAAAGTTTTCAACTTCTGCTGGTTCGCCAAAACTATTTTCATCAATTATTTTCAAAAACTCTTTTACATTGCCAGCATTGCTAAATGTAGAAACTATAAATTGCTCATAAGAAATTCTTTTACGCTGTTTCAAAACTTCCAGAATAAATTTGAAATAGTTAAAATCGTTTGAAACATTGCGATATGGCGAACGCCTATTGTATTTCATTGCCTGAATTGAAAATGCCTCTTGCTCATCAATTTCGTTATTTATTAATTTGATGGCAATTTCTGAAAACTTCAAAGGTTGCTGATATTGTGCCAAAACAAATCCCATTTCTGACAAAGTTCTAACATAAGTCCAAAACCGTGATTGATAGCCTTGTGGGAAACCGCCATCAGCCCTACGTGTACTATTAATTTTAATAACAGCTTCAGAAATATTTTTAATTGTGGAATTTTCATCAATTTGAACACCTTCACTTGATACAATTCCATTCAAATACAAAGAAGAAACAACCTGTAAAAGCATTTCATCGTTCAGCACCTTATTTATATATGGCGATATTGCAGTTAAAATTCCTTTATATCGTTCAGGATTTCTAACGGCTGTTTCAAAAGCCATCTGTTTGTAAGTCGCTTGCCTTTTTATTTTTTTCTCTGCCATTATCTTTTTATTCTTTAAAATTAAACTGTTTTTGTTGTGGCACAAATATTTCGGGCTTGTAATTTGTAACTAAAACTTCATTAAAAACTTTTTTTGAGTTATCGTGATAGCTAATATAATTGCTTTTTATCTGATAACTATTGTATTGCTTTGCCCAATCAATAAAAAAGTTATTTTCTTTCCCTTTATAATGAGTTACGTTTGAAATTGCAAATTTAATATTCTTTTTATTTAGATTATCAATCATTTGCAATAAATCTTTTTCTGTCTGCTCATTCCAAAGTTTATTGTATTCGCTGAATGTAATTAAGTAAGGCGGATCTAAATAAACTAGGTCGTTTTCTTGATAGTCAATTGAATTGAGAAACACCTTAAAATCTAAATTATGCCAATTCGGTTGCTTTATTTTATTTAATCTAAAATAATCGGCTAACGCATTAAAAACATTTTGATTAAAATCCACATTTCCTACAGGTAAATTATAATCGCCCTGACTGTTGAAACGCAGCATTCTATTAAAGCCATAAATCAAGAGTACATATAAAACTGCAACATCTCTTTCATTTGACTGATTGTAATCAGACTTTAATTTATTGAAACTTTCTTTATTGAAATAGGCGTAGTAGGTCTTTTTATACTGCTCTTTTAGTTCATTAGGCACAATGTCTTTTTCGTATGAAAAAGACAAATTATATTTGCGAATAATTGAAAAAATTAAATCGTAAAATTCATTTTCTTTTCCAATAAATGAACATAAGAAGTTATGAATCTTAATAACATTTTTATCTATATCGTTCAATAAATATCTCTCTGCTTTAACATTTAGGTATACTGAGCCACCACCTACAAATGGCTCAATGAGCTGATTTATAGTTTTAGGAAAATGAGTTTTTATTTCCTTTATCAGTTTATACTTATCACCAACGTAGAAGAGAGGCGAACGATTTATTTTTTCTTTTTTCATCTACTTCAGTAATAAATAATAACTCTTTGTGGTCATTAAATTCGGTTTTTCCTGTATTGAAAAAGCGATGAGAACACTCAAATACTTTTGTTTTTCCACATTTTTTCAAAATACTTTCAATTTCCTCTAATTTTATTTTGTTTTCAGAAGAATGACTTTTGGAGTTGTATGTATTATTGTATGACACAACTAAAAAATTGGTGTTTAGGTGTGATACAAGATGTTCAAACGTGTTTTTTGCTTTTGTTGTACAGTAAAGACTGCTATTTTCGGGTGCAGGTTTGAGAGCTACTCCATAAAGTTTAGGTTTGTCCCATTTTACAAGCGTTTCATATAGGTGATAAAACCTATTATATTGTCTTGAGTTGTAAGGGGGGTCGATATAAACTAAATCTGATTTTATTTTTTGTGCAAGTTTATTGGCATCCTCTCTGTAAATCTTTACATTTTCAAAGTTTTGGGCATCTATTAATCGCAATCGTAAAGGTTGTGGTTTTATCGGTTTTTTAATATAAGCGTCAAAATGCCCCACGGTATTAGCCAATTTGTCGATATTATAAATTAGCGTAGCTAAAAGAATATTATATTCTTTTTCAGTAAGTTCAGGTTTTAAATTTTCAATATCTTGTCGAATATAACCGATTAATTTAGCTGTATTGTGTTCGTAAAATTTACCGCCAAAATTTGAAGAAAAATAATTTTCTTCTATTAAATCTGCATCTAATGTATTGTAACTTGTAATTATATCATGTAATTTATTTTTGCTCCATTCGCCTTTTTCAAAAAATCCTTTATAGACGACATTATTTGCATTAAGTATATCATTGATAATTACACGATTGTATTTTTTTATCGCTTGGTTTGCAATAGATGCGGTTCCTGCAAAAATATCTACAAAAGTGCCAATATTTTCAGTTTCTTTATCTATTAAATTCATTATCCATTCTGTCAATTTGGCTTTACTGCCAATATACCTGCGACTTTCTAACGATATGGGTTTTTGGTAAATTGTATCTTGAAATAACTGTATGTATTTATTGCCATATTTTATTTTATCTTCAGCAACTTTTAGTGTTTCAATAGCAAGTTCTGGATATTCAAAAGAATTAGTAATTTTATCACTTTCACGTTGGATAATTAATAGCTTATCATCGTAATTATAAAATTTGGACAATTTTTGTAACTGTTCAATGGTAGGTAAACGTTTCCCATTTTCTATCTTACTTAACAGGGTTAAATCTATATTTAACTTCTGTTGAACTTCTTGCAAAGGATGTCCTATTTCTTCTCGTATCTCTTTCAATATGTGCCCTATTGTGTACATGTTTTATTTTTTGCCATTATATGGCAAAATTACAAAAATTATTTGTTTTAAACAATAATAATTAGTAGCTTATTTTTTATTTTTAATCAAATGGTTATTGTATCAGCACTTCTTTCACTTGCAGATAACGTTTTAGCGCTTGACACAGTAGCGGTTTTCGGTATTTTAGCCCCTAATTCATTGGGCAGGGTTATAACTCTCACCTTTCCACTCGGGCTTCGCGTGAGGCGCTTAGGTGGAAAGCCCGCAAGGGCGGAAGCCGCTGGGGACGCGGCGGCAAAAAAGCGAGCTTGTAAGCTCTTTTTGCCGCCTTGCGTCCCCACGGCTTGTGCCCGCGGACTTGTAACCGGGCGCCGACCCTGAGCGTAGCGAGGGGACACGCCCTAATGAAAATTAAAAATAATAAATTACGAATTATGATTTAATAGAATTTCGTAAATTCCCTGCTAATTGTCCGCATGCTGCCGCAATGTCCTGCCCACGACTCTGCCGAATCGTTACGACTAAATTCTTACTTTCTAAATAAGACTTGAAATCTTGTATGCTCTTTTCGGACGCTCTCTGAAAATGTAAGTCAGTGGAATTGTAAGGAATTAAGTTGATTTTAACAGGAAAGGCTTTGCAAAATTGCAATAGTTTGTTGGCGTCTTGTTCACTGTCATTAATGCCTGATAATAGTAGATACTCAATGCTTATCCGTTGTTTTGTCTTCTCGTAATAATCTCTTAAAGCCTCCCTTAAATTTCCTAAGGAATTGGTTTTTGTAATCGGCATCAAAAACTCGCGTTTCAATTTATCGGCTGAATGCAGCGAAATTGCTAATCCGATTTTGGGGAACTCATCGGCTACTTGCCCTATTTTATCGACAATGCCGGCAGTGGAAAGTGTTATCCTTGAAGGAGAGCGGTTAAGTCCTGTTTGAGAGGTGAATATTTCAATCGCCTTTTTTACATTTTCGTAATTTAGTAACGGCTCGCCCATGCCCATAAAGACTACATGACTAATCTCTTTATCGTAATTTAATAGCGACTCCCGATTCATTAAGATAATCTGGTCGAAAATTTCCGAATAGTGCAAATTTCTTTGGTACTCGCCTTGCCCCGTGGCACAAAATCTA
The DNA here is from genome assembly GCA_012838875.1 of Bacteroidales bacterium. Taxonomy (GTDB): domain Bacteria; phylum Bacteroidota; class Bacteroidia; order Bacteroidales; family WCHB1-69; genus DUOL01. Next base: position 5,100 of record DUOL01000068.1, read on the forward strand.
CATTTCAAGGGACAGCCGACCTGCACGGAAATACACGCCGTAACACGTTTACCCGCAGGAATTAAGACCCCTTCGATAGTATGCTTATCGTGAAGCGTGAAAAGAAACTTAATGCTCTTATCGTTGCTTTGAACCTTCTGTGAAATTGTGGCATGTTCTAAAGAGAATTGACTCTTTAGCTTTTCTCTAAGCGACAACGATAAATTTTTCATCTCATCGAAAGAGTGTACCCCTTTTTGCCATAACCACTCCTCTATCTGCTTTATTCTAAACCTCTTCTCGCCTGCTTCAGTGAGAAACAGCGACAGTTCATCGGTGGAAATCTTGCGGATATCTTTCATTAGAAGTTGAGAGCTTTTATAGGTTCAATATTTGTTGTAAAGCGAGAGACGATTATAATTTGATGATTTTTTTTGTTTGAATCTTGTTATTCTGTTGAATTACAAAATAATAGACTCCCGCTCTCCAATTTTCCGTTTTAATTTCCAACACGTTATCGTCCATTTGATAAGCTCCCATCTTTTTCCCAACTTGGTCAAAAATAGTTATAAGAATGCCGGCTGAATTATGATTGGAAATAGTGAGTTTATCGTGAATCGGATTGGGCGAAAATTGAAGAAAAATACTGTTTTCAGTAATATTTGTATTTATTGGGATAAAATGCACCTCTACACTATCCGAAACTTCCAAAATACACTGTTCGTTACTATCTTTTGCTATTAAAACAATGGTGAAAATGCCTTCGTTTTCGTAGGTGTGGGAGATGGAATTGACAGTTAAAGTTTGAGTTTCCGTTCCGTCTCCGAAATTGATTTCATAGTTTAAATTATCGTCAAAATTAACGATTAAAAACTGAAAAGTAGAGCTAATGGTATCTGTGTGTATGACTTGCGAGGTCAAAATCGGGGATTCGTGACACCATAGTTCGTAAGCGCCCATATCGGGAAGAAGATTAATACGAGGATTGCCGTTCAAATCTTGACTTTCAAATTGGTAGTTAGGAATTGTTGGGGTTCCGGCGTCATGGCAAACGGATAGTGAAGAGATTTCGTACACGGCTTCTTTAATTGACAGCTCATTCTCGGCGGATTGAGGATAGCCGACTACGGATGTCGGATTAAAGAAAATTACATCATCATTGCTGTTTTCAAGTAAATTGATATTTCCGTCACCGTCTAACGTCTCTCCTTCAACGGCGCAATAATTAGCTGTAACATCACCGAAAAGTTGAGGAAAACTGTTTGCATCATTCCCCCAAATAATAGTATTGTAGAGTTTGTCGGTTGAGGTTCCCGATAAACCGCCGCCCATTAGTGCTCTATTTCTAACGATGGTATTATTTACGAGCAAAAGGTTACTTTCCGAGTTAATCGCACCGCCTACTTCGGCTTCATTGTTAGTAAATAGAGAGTTGCTAATTTTTTGCCCGTTAGTATTGGCTGAAAAAAAGATAGCACCGCCATTTTCGGCTTGGTTAGCTTGAAAAATAGAAGCAGAAATTGTATTATTGTTGTAGTTAATGTAAATGGCTCCGCCCGATTCGGCGTGATTGTCCCAAAAATATGAATTGGAGCATTTTTGTCCTGCCATAACATAGATAGCGCCTCCGTATTTAACAGCACTATTATTTATAAAATTACAATCGGTGATTTCACTGTTCAATCCTCCGTAGATAGCACCGCCGTCTTTTACAGACCAATTATTTTCAAATGTGGAATTTTCGATACGTTGAGTTTTGGAATTACAATGGAGAGCACCTCCGAAACCGTTATTTAGCCAAGTTTTGTTGTTTAGCAAATAACATCCTATAATCTGCGCATTATCGTAACAAAAAATACCGCCTCCGTTTAGGGCGACATTGTGTTGAATGATACAATTTTCAACAACGCCGTTTTTAGCAACGAAGACGCCCCCGCCTTTTTGATCATTCGTCATGCTGCCGTCTGCATAGCCGTGTTGAATAGTAACTCCTTCTATTCGTGTGGTATAAGTTAGATTGTCGGTTCCAAACCAGACAACATGATAAACGTTATCTGTAGAATCACCATTTAGATTGTAATTTCCGGAAAATATGGTTTTGTTTGTGTAATTCCAAGGTTGGTCGTTCAATTTGGGACGCTCATTAACACCATTTTCCGTCCCTGCAAATCCGCCGCGAACATTGACGCCATCTTTCATTATAAAGGAGAAAAAACGGTTGTTGTTATTATTAATGCCGCTGGTAGGGTAGTAGGTGCCGGCGGCAACCCACACTTCATCACCGATACCGCTTGTGGAAGCATCGATGGCAGCTTGTACAGTTGTGTAAACAAACTCTTGCGGCTTTTGGCTCCACGCCGTAGATTCAGCTGACGGCTTGACGTAACGAACATTTTGAGAAAAAAGATTAACCGTAACGAGGGAAATAAATAAAAATAGGGTTATTCGATTCATTTTGGTTTGTATTTTAAATTATTTTATTCGGCAATAAAAGGTTTAAGTTTTAATTTTCGTTTTATAAAGTTAATGAATTTATGTGGAATAGGAAAAATAATAAAGAGTATCAGACGATTTATTACGTATGGAACCGTAACGATTTTCCCTTTAAAAAGAGCCTTTATTGCTTTTTTAGCAATCTTATCGGGAGAAGCAAGCAATTTCCATTTTCGTAATTTTTTGCGTGTTTTATCGGAAAGGTTATATAAGTCGGTATCTACGGCACCGGGTAAAATTGTCGTAACCTTAATTCCAAAGTCCGATAATTCGCTGGCTAAGGAAATAGAGAAATTTTTAATATATCTTTTTGATGCGCCGTAAATTGTAACACCGGGATAAGGCATGTGAGCACATATCGAAGAGATATTGAGAATATAGCCTTTTCTGTATTCTTTCATCTTCTTTCCAAACAACGCACAGAGTAAGGTCGGGGTAGTGATGTGCAAATGTAACATCTGTTCGGTTCGTGCCGTGTTGCCATTGGTTATGGCATCAAAAAAGAAGAAACCGGCATTATTTACAAGAACTTCAACCTCTATTTTTTCATTTTCACAGTAGTTATATAATTGCTGCGCTGCATCCGGAGTGGCTAAATCCATAGTTAAATAGCAAACCTCAACGTGAAACTCCTCTTTTAGTACCTCTTTTGCTTTTCGATTCTCCTCATCTCTATTACCAACTAATAAAAGAGAATAAGAAAGTTTTGCAAATTGTTTAGCGATACTGAAGCCTACTCCCGAAGATCCACCAGTTATTAGGGCATATTTTTTACCTATCATCAGCTAATAATTATATTAATTATTCGGTTCGTGTCAATATAAATTTGGAAATCTTCAGGTTATAACCGTCTCCTGTAGGAATATACCGAATAAATTCAACTTTATTCTTATCAGTTTTATCAAAATAGATTAGCCAATTTTGATAAGCTAAACCATAATTTTTTGTAGGTAATGGATAATTATAATTTACGGCAATTAAATTACCGTAAAGATTGTATTTGCCGTTTATCTCTTCAATTTCATTTTTTTTCAAAATAAAACTCTTATCTACTTGACAACTAATTTCAATGTTAAAAGTATCGTCCGGCAATTGGACAATCCCCTGCCAACGACCTATTAGAGAATTTTGTAAATTTTCTGTAATTTTATAAAAAGTGTAACTCTCTTTTCCTTTAGTAAGCATCAGTTTATTGTCGGTTAAAATCTTAATTTGATAACTTACGTTGTTTTTAGCATTTCCCGTAACTATAATCGTTTCATTGTCAATGCTATAATTAAAATTGGTCTCTTCCCACCTTGCACTATCTTCAGAAATAATTACGCCGTTAGCTTTCATCAGGGTCATATTTTCATTAAACTGAAAGACAAAAGCGTCATTTGTCGGCAGAATAAGGTTATTTGTTTCTTGACAAAGCCATTTGCCTTGAATTTCTTCTTGATAATTTCTTTTTTCTTTACAGGAAACGGTTATTAAAGCCAATCCTAAAAAGAGAATTAAAAAATTTTTCATAATAAGTCGCCATTAAAATATTTGCAAAAATACAATTTTCTTATTCTATAATGCTATTTTCCCAAACAAAAAAAGGAAGGCTTTTATAAACCTTCCTTTTTAAGGGTAGAAAAAGAGAATTTTTTTATTTAGTTACATTAAATTTCTTAACTGTGAAACCGTTGTCCGTTTTAACTTTAGCAATGTACATACCTACTGCTAAATTTTGAACATTAATTTCAATTTGATAATCATCAACTTGATAATTTCCAATATTTTTTCCGAACATATCATAGAGTTCTACGGAATTTATTTGGTTATCGGATTGTAGATTAATAGCTTTGTCTGTTGGGTTAGGATATAACACTACGTTAGAGCTTGCATTTTCTACATCTTGGATGCCCACGACATTTCCTTCAATAACTTCAAAATTATCGATAAAGAGGAAATAATTAACGTCGTATGCATGGAAAGCGAAGTAGTATGTACCGGCTTGAGTTACGTTGATGGCACGTTCGATTCTAACAAAATCAACATTATCCAATAGAGTTAAATCTTCAATTAATTCGAGTTGTGCAACGTCAGTAGTTTTTTCCGTACCGAAATAAATTGCAAAGTTGGCAGTAGGAGAGTTATATACTGCATAATCTAATTTGATTGTATATTCTCCTTCGGTAAAGTCGAAGCAAGAAGAGAATAACCAGTCATTAGCTGTAGGTTCACCTTGGAAATAAGAAGCTCCGGTATGGTACCACATTTTGTTTCCTCCATAATTTACAGGTAACCAAGCAGCGCCGTCCATATCTACGTCAACGGTAGTCCAATTAAGATTATCTTCATCTGTTTCAAATTCATTAAGGTAAGTGTATGAATTTATCGGAGCAACGGTGCCGGTGTAAACCCAAATAGAAGTATCGTTAGTTACAAATTCATCTCCTGCTAATTCTACCCAAGTACGAACAGAATCAACAGCAGGAATCGTTAAATCGGCTAAGTTAGTAAATGTATATGTATATTCAGCACCTGAAGCGATGGAAGCGCTCACACTTTCTACAACAGGAACACTATTGCCAACTTGATAATAAGCATTAAAGATATTAATTGCATCCAATCCGGTGTTGCGAACTTTTACGCCAATAGTCTCGCTATCTGTTAATTCACAACTTAAATCGGGGACGATAGGGGCAATAACGCTTAAATCATTATTTCTGGCATTAATCACATTGATATTATCTAAGAAAAGGAAAGCTTGACCAGCGGTACTTGTAGCTTTAAATCCTAAGTAGTAGGTGCCGGAAGTGGTAATTGTGAAAAATTCACTTCCTTGTGCAAAATCAGTATTAGTAATATTATTGAAGTCTTTAATTAATGTCATATTTGCAGGATCGGGGTACGTGCCGAAATAAACACCAAAAGATTCCGTAGCATAGTAAAGATAAGATGCATATTGGAACTCTACGGTATAAGTTCCGCTATCTAAGTCAAAACATGAAGAGAATAACCAGTCATTAGCATTGTTGTCAGCACTATATGTATAATGCCACATGGAATTATCTTCATAAATAACGGGAACCCAAGTTCTCTCATCGTTATTCACATCTTGTACGCTCCAACCCTTATACAAGTCATCATTATTAAAATTATTATAATAAGGAACAGTAGCCGGAGCCGGTATTCCTGTGTAGTACCAGTCGGTTGTGTCATTAGTTAAAAGTCCGTCTCCTGGAATTTCTACCCATCCGCGTAAAGAGTCGCTGTCTATAGCAAATGTCAAGTCAGCTTTGGTAGTAAAAGTATAAACGTATTCGTCACCGGGAGCAATATTTTGGTTAACAACTTCCATTACAGGAGCACTATTTCCAATTTGATAATATACGTTGAATGTAGAAACAGCTCCCGTTCCGTCATTATAAATGCCTATTTGAATCTCTTCTTGGTCGGTTAGATTACAAGAATAATCGGGAACGCCAAGAGCGAAAGCTTCTAAATTTATTTCGAATTTTTCTTTTATACGAATGTCGTCAACCAAAAAGATGAAATGGTCGGTAGATACACAATGTAATGCTACGTATTTAGCATTAGCAGGGATTTCATATTCGTAATAAGTCCATTCGGTCGGAGCATTTTCATGAGGACGTAGAGAAACGATATTTGTATTGACAAAATCCTCTATATTATTGGATTCTGTTGAATAAATAACTTGGAATTTTTCTAGACCGTAAGTTTCAGTGTATGAGGCTGCCCAGAAAGAGAAACTATAAGGATTCCCGGTGCCGCTTAAGAGAGGACTAATCATCCAGTCGTCATTATACAAACCGCCACTCGGGACAGCGGAAAAGCATGCAAAAACTTGTCCGCCCGAAGGAGAGCCAACATCGTAGCCTATTCCTACCTCTTCGAAATCAAAAGTGATAAATGCGGCGGGTTCTCCTTGGTTTTCAAAGGTATACCCTTGAATCGAATAGTTACGTAAACCGTCATTATCCACAAAAGTCCACGGACCGGTTGTAGGATTGATGACAAACGTGGGATAACCTTCTACGTCATCATAAATGGGGAGATTCTGTGCTTGCGTGAAAAACATAAATGCCCCCATAAGCAAAATTAATGTAAAAATTTTTTTCATAATTAAAATGTTTTTAAGTGAATATCTATTTTTTATAAAATTGTTCTTTTTTAAAAAGAGGCAACAAAGATATAATAAAAGTTTGTTTATTTTCTATTTTTAAATCTTAAAAAAACAAAAACATACTTATTTGAACAAAAAACTCCTTTTTACCGTTCAATTTGCGGTTAATTCTTTTTTTTTGTCAATTAAGACTTTATGTGATAATTTATATTTCCCTGTTTTAGGGTCTATAGCAATCAATTTCACTTGAATCGTATCACCTTCTTTCAATACCTCTTCTACTTTTTCGAGTCGGCGGTGTACAATTTCTGAAATGTGGAGCAATCCGTCCGTATTAGGTAAAAATTCGACAAAAGCACCGTAAGCGGCAATAGATTTAACTTTCCCTTCGTACACTTCTCCTACTTCGGGTACGGCGGTGATACTTTTAATTTTAGCAACGGCACGCTTAATGTCTTCCAAGTTCGGAGCGGCAATATCGATGATGCCAAATTCGCCGTTCTCTTCAATATTTATAGTTGTATTAGTTTCACGTTGTAATTCTTGAATGATTTTTCCGCCGGGTCCGATAACAGCTCCAATAAAATCACGAGCAATTTTCAGTTGAACAATGCGAGGAACAAAAGGCTTGTAGTCGTCTCGCGGTGCAGGCATTGCCTCGGTCATTTTTTCTAAAATGTGTAATCGTCCTTTTCGTGCTTGTTCTAGGGCTTCTGCCATAATTTCGGAAGAGAGCCCGTCAATTTTAATATCCATTTGGCAAGCAGTGATTCCGTCTTTTGTTCCGCAAACCTTGAAATCCATGTCGCCCAAGTGGTCTTCATCTCCCAAAATATCGGATAAAATAGCATATTTACCATTTTTCTCGTCAGTAATCAATCCCATGGCAATCCCGGAGACAGGTTTTTTCATTTTTACGCCGCAGTCGAGCAATGCTAATGTTCCGGCGCAAACCGTTGCCATTGAAGAGCTTCCGTTAGATTCTAAAATGTCGGAAACAATACGAACCGAGTAGGGGAAGTTGTCATCGTCAAAGGGAATCATCGGCTGCAAGGCGCGGTGTGCCAAGTTCCCATGTCCAATTTCACGTCTGCCCGTTCCCATTCTTTTTACTTCTCCTACGGAAAATGGAGGGAAGTTGTAATGTAAAATAAAACGACTGCTGCCCTCAATGATTACCCCGTCTAACATCTGTTCGTCAAGTTTAGTGCCTAATGTACAAGTAGTTAGTGATTGTGTTTCGCCACGTGTAAAAATAGCGGAGCCGTGTGCGGCGGGAAGATAGTCGGTCTCTATCCAGATTGGACGAATTTCGTCTAAACCTCTTCCGTCTAATCTTATACGTTCGTTTAAAATCATTGTACGAATCGCATCGTACTGAACATCATGGAAATAACGTTGTGCCATAGCCGCTTTTGCCTCCTGTTCCTCCTCGGTAATCGTTTCGATAAAATCGGCGATAATGTCGTCAAATGCTTGATTGCGTTCTTGTTTCCCTAAGAATGATTTTGCAACTTCGTAAACTTTGTTATATGTTTCGTCATAAACTCTTTGTTTCAACTCATCATCATTCTCTTCGTGGCAATATTCACGTTTTTGTTGAGCCTTCTCAACCTTTTTTACTAAATCCAATTGAGCTTGACACTGAATTTTAATTGCTTCGTGGGCAGTGGTCAGCGCCAACATCATGTCGGCTTCCGAAATCTCTTTCATCTCCCCTTCAACCATCATAATATTTTCCATCGATGCGGCAACAATCATGTCAATATCAGAATGTTCCATCTCTTCAACGGTAGGGTTGATAACCATTTTCCCGTCAATTCTGCCAACTCTCACTTCAGAAATCGGACCGTGAAACGGGATTGTAGAAACGGCAAGAGCAGACGAAGCCGCAAGACAAGCTAAGGCATCAGGGTAATTGTTGCGATCTCCCGAGATTAAAGTAACAATAACTTGTGTTTCCGCATGAAAATCACTTGGAAATAATGGACGTAACGCTCTATCAATAAGTCGAGCAATTAAAATTTCATACTCCGAAGGACGAGCTTCGCGTTTGAAAAAACCGCCCGGAATTTTTCCGACAGCTCCATATTTCTCTTGATATTCAACCTGTAACGGCATAAAATCGGTATTGGCAACAGCCTCCTTTTTAGCACACACAGTAGCTAATAACATCGTATTTCCCATTTTTACAACGGCAGCGCCATCAGCTTGTTTAGCAAGTTTTCCAGTTTCAATAGTAATCATTCTACCATCACCTAAATCAAATGTTGTATTAATTCCTAACATATTTTTTCTTTTAATTTTTTTCTGTTTTCGCTATATTTTTGACAAATAAAGCACAATAATGAACTATATAAATGCAAAAAAAGGCAATTTCCAAAAATTGCCCTTTAAGTTTGTTTTTTAAACTATTTTCTTAATCCTAATTTCTTAATAATTTCACGATATCTTTCAATATCCTCTTTTTTGAGATAATCTAAAAGTTTTCTTCTTTTCCCAACCAACCCTACTAAAGCTCTTTCAGTAGCCAAATCTTTCTTATTCTGCTTAAGATGTTCCGTTAAATGTTTAATTCTATGAGTAAACAACGCCACTTGGCTTTCCGGTGAACCCGTATCAAATTCACTTTTGCCGTATTCTTTAAAAATCTCTTTCTTAACTTCAGGTGTTAAATACATAATAATCGCTTCTTTAATTTTATTTTTCCAGTAAAATTCTTTTAATTTTTTTCAAGTTGCAAAAATACAATTTTTTCGTATACAATCTTTTAAATTAAAAATTTATTTTCTATTTTTTTTCAGAAAGGGAAGAACAGACGAAAGAGAACAATAATCAGGATTAAGCAGATGATTATATTTTTTATTAGGGCGTGCCCCCTCGCTACGCTCGGGGTCGGCGCCCGGTTCCAAGTCCGCGGGCACAAGCCGTGGGGACGCGGCGGCAAAAAGAGCTTACAAGCTCGCTTTTTTGCCGCC
>DUOL01000069.1 GCA_012838875.1 Bacteroidales bacterium
CCCCCACTCATCGCCATTAAAACTTTTCCTTTTCGCTTACTCATAGAATAAAATCAACAGATTTACAAATAGAAACCCAGCTGTAAAATAATTTTGTAAAAATACAACTAAAAAGCATAAAAACCGCTTACAAATTCTAATTTTACTTTCGTCTCGCTTGACTTATACCTTTTAGCATGGTGAGAAAGAAGAAAATAATTTCATTTTCTCAGTTTTCGCTCTCCACATTCAGCTTACTGTGGTAGTGTCCCAAAAAGCGTGCAAAACTCAAAGCTAAACATTTCTGTATGAGCAAGTTGGGCTGCGTGAGGGCGCAGCCGGAAAGCCCGCAAGGGCGGAAGCCGATGGGGACGCGGCGGCAAAAAAGCGAGCTTGTAAGCTCTTTTTGCCGCCTTGCGTCCCCACGGCTTGTGCCCGCGGACTTGCAGGCGAAGACCGACCCCGAGCGCAGCGAGGGGGCACGCCCTAAAGAAAATTAAAATTATTTTCATCCTCCTTATTTCAGTTTTTTACCCCCGAACTCTTTGATAATAGCTAAAAATATATTATTTTTACCGCTCATAGCAAATATAATATTACTTTTGCATTGCGAATTTAATAATCATAGCCAGATGCGAAACATGTATATCTTATCGGGTTGCAATGGTGCAGGGAAGACGACCGTTGCCTTTTCTATTTTGCCGGAAATGCTACAAATTAAAGAGTTTGTGAATGCCGATGAGATTGCTAAAGGGTTATCGCCTTTTCAACCGGAACGAGCTACGTTTCAAGCCGGTAAAATTATGATTAGACGAATTAAAGAGCTTATTGACCAAGAGATTGACTTCGCTATTGAAACGACACTCTCTGCGGGCATCTATAAAAGGACAATTCTTTTTGCTCAACAGAGGGGCTACACTGTTACCATGATTTTTTTCTGGCTGAACAGCATGGAATTAGCGAAAGAGCGGGTGAAAAGGCGTGTTGAAAGTGGAGGACATAATGTTCCCGAAAATGTGATAGAACGGCGATACCAAAAAGGATTGTTTAATTTTTTCAATCTCTATTTGCCCCTTTGTGACCATGTTCAACTTTTTGACAATTCGGAAGAATCACCGAAATTGGTAATGAAAAAAAATAAAAATAGTGATGAAGAGATTATTGATATCGAAAAATATAATGAGATTAAAGCATGTAACGTTATAGGCAATGCGAAAAAAAAATAACTTTACATATTGTATAATTGTATATTTATTATTTAACCTTGATATATTTTAGAATTATGAAGAAAACTTTAAGCGTATTTACCCTCCTGTTTGCTCTCTTTTTTGTTAGAGCAGATGAAGGAATGTGGATTCCTCTTTTACTACAGCAAAATGAAGCTGAAATGCAGCAATTGGGGTTTAAATTAACAGCAGAAGACATTTACAGCATCAATCATCATAGCATGAAAGATGCGATAATGCTGTTTGGCGGCGGTTGTACGGGAGAACTGATTTCTGAAAACGGATTAGTGCTTACCAATCACCATTGCGGTTATTCTTATGTGCAAAGATTGAGTAGTATAGAAAACAACTATTTACATGACGGTTTTTGGGCGAAAAACAGAGGTGAGGAACTTGCTTGTCCTGGACTCTCCGTTACTTTTCTTGTTCGTATGGAAGATGTTACTTCGGAAGTTCTAAGGGGAGTAGAAGAACGCATGAACGAAAAAGAGCGTGAAGACATTGTTAATCAAAACATTTCAAGAATTTCCAGCGAGGCTGTTCAAGGAACGCATTATGAAGCTGTTATAAAACCGTTTTTTTACGGCAATCAATATTTTTTATTTGTTAATGAGACATTTAAAGATGTACGATTAGTCGGCGTTCCACCGGAAAGTATCGGCAAGTTTGGCGGTGATACGGACAATTGGGTTTGGCCCCGCCACACCGGTGACTTTGCACTTTATCGAATTTATACCGACAGCGAGGGCTTGCCGGCAAGCTACCACCAGGATAATATACCTTTACGTTCAAAGCAGTTTTTCTCATTTTCGTTAAAAGGGGTAGAAGAAAAAGATTTCACCTTAGTTTTTGGTTATCCCGGCACTACGGAGCAATTCCTTATTTCGGACGAAGTTGATATTATAGCCAATACACGAAATCCGATTGCTATCAAAGCACGCGAAATACGCTTAAATGCCATGAAAAAATGGATGGAAAAAACGACTGAAACGCGACTTATGTACTCAGCCAAAGCAAATTCCATCTCCAACGGCTGGAAAAAATGGATTGGCGAAAGTAAAGGAATTAATGATTGTAATGTGATAAATATGAAAAAAGCCGAAGAACTCGATTTTATCAGTTGGCTTAATGAAGACCCGGTGAGAGTTGAAAAATACGGTTCGATTTTACCTAACATGCACAATCTATACAACTCTTATAAAAAGAATGTACAAATTAATACGTTTAATTATGAAGTCCTTTTAGGAAGTGAAATTTTACGCTTCTTATATTTATATGTAACCCCGGTTGTTGAAGTTGCCAAAAATTCACCGGAGAGTTTCCCCGCTGCAAAAGAGAAATTGATTACACAAAGTAAGAACTTTTTCAAAAATTATAATGTGAATATTGATAAAGAGTGTTTTGTAAATCTTCTCTTCTATTACTTTTCAACCCAAAATCCGGAGTTAATACCGACAGAATTACATAAATATATTAATATTTCTGAAAACTCATTAGAACAATGGTGGGATAAGATGGGACAAAAATCACCATTTTTAACTTCAGAAGAGAAGTTTCTAACCTTCCTTGAAAATGCGACTGCAAAACAGTTTTCAAAGCTGGGGAAAAATGAAATTTTTATATTTTTAGCGGCAGTAGAAGAACAGTACCATAGTAATTATTACCAACTTGTTGCTATTAAAAAACAATTAAATATGTTTTATAGAACTTATGTAACGGCTTTAATGGAAAAAGAGCCCAAAAAGCATTTTTATCCTGATGCCAATCTCACCATGCGTGTTACTTACGGACAAGTTGAGGGGTTCTCTCCGGCAGATGGAGTTCAGTATTGTCATTATACCACTTCTGATGGAATTTTAGCTAAAGAAAATCCCGCTATTTTTGACTATAAAGTTGATAGTAAATTGAAAAAATTATTTGAAGCAAGAGATTTTGGCGAATATGCCAATGCAAAAGGGGAATTGCCGGTCGGATTTATTGCGAGTAATCATACCACAGGCGGAAATTCAGGTAGTCCTGTAATAAATGCAAACGGAGAACTTATTGGAATCAATTTTGATAGAGTTTGGGAAGGAACTATGAGCGACATACATTATGACAAACAGCGTTGTCGAAATATTAGTCTTGATGTTCGCTATCTCTTGTTTATTATTGATAAGTATGCTGACGCACAAAATATTATGTCAGAACTTACTATTAAAAAATAGAATTTTATTTAAGTAATACGATACGAAATGATAAGTTTTGAAAAAATAGATAAATATTCTTTGCGTTACGCATTGTTGTATCAATACGTAAAAGTTGTCCATCATTATATTTATCATTCCGATTTTGACGTGCTCGGAACTGAAAATATTCCACCGAAGGGCACACCGACCTTAGTAATTAGTAATCATCAAAATGGGTTATTAGATGCTCTTGGAATTATATATGCTTTTAAAGACGGACGTCAGCCTGTCTTTATTGCGAGGGGAGACATTTTCAAGAATAAAACGGCAGCTAAATTATTGCGATTTCTCAAAATCATGCCTGCTTTTCGTACGATAGACGTAGCACGAAGTGAGGTTAATAAAAGTAATGTAACTTTTTTACGAGCCGCACGGGTGCTTATTGACGGAGGTACCGTTGCCATTTTCCCGGAAGCGGGGCACGAAGAGACGCACCATCTCGGAAGTTTTAAAAAAGGATATCCGCGTATAGCATTCAAAGCAGAAGAGGAAGCCGATTTTAAACTAAATTTACAAATTTTACCGGTAGCAAACCACTACTCGAACTATTTGAATTTTAGGCAGAAAAAGGTTATTGTTATTGGAAAGCCGTTCTCATTTTCAGAACTTTTTGATATTTATAAAAATAAGCCTAATGATGCCTATTTAAAATTAAATGAAATAAGTAGAGAAAAAATAGAAGAGATGATGCTCGACATAAAGGATCTCTCCTTTTATGAAGAGTATCGAATGTTGAACGAAATAATAAGAAAAGAGTATCTAACGCAGATTGAAAAACCCCTTTCCTATTTTCCGAATCATCTGTTAGCAGATAAGGAAACGACTTCTAAATTAGACCTATATCGAACTGAAAACGCCGAACAATTTTCTTTATTGATGACACAAACACGTCAATATCTCAATAATCTTAAAACATTAAATTTACGTAATTGGTTAATCGGTAAAAAGGTAACTTTTTTCAACTTACTACTCAGTTCTTTCTTATTTTTACTTGCCCTACCCTTTTATCTTTTTGGCTTAATAAATAACTATTTACCGTTTCATTCGCCAAACATCTTTACTCGAAAAATTGAAGATGAGATGTTACACTCATCTTTTAATATTGTAGTCGGTTCTCTATTCTCATTTCCATTATTCTATTTACTCTATTTTATAATAGTTTGGATTGTCTCCGGAAATATTTTATTCGGCCTCATTTACGTCATTTTAGCGCTGTTATCGTTATTTCTTTTTTACTATTACCGTGTCGGCGTTATAAAACTCTTTGCTTCATGGCGATATTATAATTTTAAAAGAAAATCTAATCAGCTATTAATCAAGACAATAGAACTTAAAAATAATATTTTTGGAATTTTAAAAAAAATTATTAGGAATAATTAAGTTTTTGACTATTAAAACGGTAGTTTTTCATAAAAAAATTTATTAAATTTGCCCTCGAAATTAAAGAGGGCTTTTTTTTATAGCAATTAAACTATTAATATATTAACAATCAGTGTTTTAACATCCAAAAAAATGAAGTATGGAAAAAATTAAATCTTTATCCGATTTGAAGAAAAAACGAGAAGAGCTTCAATCAAATCTCAAATTGCGAGAGCAAGGAGAAAATATTGAAAATGCTATCGTTGTTAAAGTTGCTATGGCAACATGTGGCATTGCCTCCGGAGCTAAACAAGTGATGGAAGTAATTATTAATGAATGTAATAAGCGGAACATTCCGGCTGTTGTTACGCAAACGGGTTGCATGGGCTATTGCTATGCGGAGCCTACCGTAGAAGTTACAAAGCCAGGCGAAGCTCCCATTGTATTTGGTTACATTACTCCTCTTAAAGCAGAAGAGTTAGTAACAAAATATATTGCCGGAAATGAGCTTTTAGATGGCATTATACCGGTTAATTACGAAAAAATTGATAATAAATAATAAGGAGGTTTATTCATGTCAAATTATAAATATCACATTTTAGTTTGCGGGGGAACAGGTTGCGTTGCTTCTCAAAGCCCACAAATTAAAGCTAGTTTAGAGCAAAAAATTGCAGAACATAACTTAACAAATGATGTTCAAGTAGTAACAACAGGATGTTTTGGTTTTTGTGAAAAAGGTCCTATTGTTAAAATATTACCCGATAACACGTTTTATACGCAAGTTAAACCCGAAGACGCTAACGAAATTATTAATGAGCATATCATTAAAGGTAGAAAAGTTACGCGTTTACTTTATATTGACCCTAAATCAAGTGAAAGAAAAAGTGATTCGAAACACATGGGGTTTTATCAAAAACAATTACGAATCGCTTTACGTAACTGCGGATTTATCAATCCTGAAAACATAGACGAATATATTGCCCGTGACGGCTACGCAGCACTCGCACAAGTGTTAGAAACTAATGACCCACAACAAACTATTGATATTATTAAAAAATCAGGTTTACGTGGGCGTGGCGGCGGCGGCTTCCCGACAGGATTAAAATGGGAAATTGCCAGCAAAAATCCTGCTGACCAAAAATATATGATTTGTAATGCCGATGAAGGTGACCCGGGAGCATTCATGGATCGTTCCATTCTCGAAGGCGACCCGCACACTGTACTCGAAGCTATGGCTATCGGCGGTTTTTGTATTGGTGCTTCAAAAGGATTAATCTATATCCGTGCCGAGTACCCGTTAGCAATCAGACGTTTGGAAATTGCTATTAAACAAGCTCGTGAATTAGGACTATTAGGAGAAAATATTTTAAACTCCGGTTTTAGTTTTGATATAGAACTCTATTACGGTGCCGGTGCTTTCGTTTGTGGTGAAGAAACCGCTATGATACACTCAATGGAAGGTAACCGTGGAGAACCTACGTTTAAACCTCCTTTCCCTGCTCAAGAAGGTTATCTGAAAAAACCGTCTAACGTAAATAATGTAGAAACTTTTGCCAATATTCCGGTTATTATCCTTAAAGGCTGGGAATGGTTCTCCTCAATCGGAACAAAAAATTCAAAAGGAACAAAAGTTTTTGCTTTAGCAGGACAAATTAATAACGTTGGTTTAATCGAAGTTCCTATGGGGATTACACTTCGTGAAGTAATCTATGAAATTGGCGGCGGTATCAAAGGAGGTAAGAAATTTAAAGCCGTTCAAACGGGAGGTCCCTCCGGCGGTTGCTTAACAGAAAAATTCCTCGATACACCTATTGACTATGATAACCTACTTGCTGCCGGCTCTATGATGGGCTCAGGAGGTATGATTGTTATGGACGAAACAAGTTGTATGGTTTCCGTTGCTAAATTCTACCTTGACTTTATCGTAGAAGAGTCTTGCGGAAAATGTTCACCTTGCCGAGTTGGAAATAAGAGATTATATGAATTATTAGATAAGATTACTCTCGGTAAAGGAACTATCGACGACTTAAACCTATTGAAGAATCTCAGCAAAGTTATCAAAGATACGGCACTATGCGGTTTAGGTCAAACATCTCCAAATCCTGTTTTATCTACAATTGATAATTTCTGGGACGAATATCTCGCTCACGTTGTAGACCATAAATGTCCAGCCGGTCAATGTAAAGCCTTAAAGAGCTACCATATTGATCCCGATAATTGTATAGGCTGCGGCGTTTGCGCACGTAATTGCCCGGTCGGAGCTATCAAAGGTGAAAAGAAAATGCCTCACGAAATTAATCAAGCTCTTTGTATTAAATGTGGCACTTGCTACGAAAAATGTAAGTTTAACGCAATATTTATCAAATAGAAAGGAACAGATAATGGATCAAATAAAATTAAATATAGATAATCGAGAAGTAGTCGTTGCCAAAGGAACTACTATTCTCAAAGCAGCTCAAAAAATTGGAATAGACATCCCTACGCTATGCTTTTTTGAGCTGAAAGGAATGAATATTCATAACAATCCCGGCGGCTGTCGTATTTGTGTTGTAGAAGTTGAAGGAAGACGAAATTTGGCTCCCGCTTGTGTTACGGAATGCACCGAAGGAATGGTTGTTAAAACAAATAGCATGCGCGTTCTAAATGCAAGACGCACCGTGTTAGAACTGATACTTAGCGACCACCCAGCAGATTGTTTAAAATGTGCAAAAAATGGAAACTGCGAACTCCAAGATTTAGCTATCAAATTTGGAATTAGAGAAATACCTTTTGAAGGTGAACAATCAAATTACCAAGTTGAAGTTACTCCTTCCATCATTCGTGATATGAATAAATGTATCATGTGCCGTCGTTGCGAAATGATGTGTAATGTGTTCCAAACTGTCGGAGCCCTATCAGCTATTGAAAGAGGTTTCCCGGCTGTCATTTCTACCGCTTTCAATCAAGAGTTGAAAGACTCTCCTTGTACTTTCTGCGGTCAGTGTGTAGCTGTTTGCCCTGTTGGAGCATTAGTAGAAGCTGACCATACCGCAAAAGTCGTAAGAGCTATCGCTGACGAAAGAAAAACGGTTGTCGTACAAGTTGCTCCTGCCGTGCGTGTAGCCTTAGGAGAAGAGTTCGGTATGAAACCCGGTTCTATCGTTACAGGACAATTAACCACAGCACTAAGACAACTCGGTTTTGACTACGTATTTGATACGGACTGGAGTGCAGACTTAACAATTATGGAAGAAGGAACCGAATTAATCGGACGTCTAACCAGATTTTTAAACGGCGATAAAGATGTGAAACTTCCGTTACTAACCTCTTGCTGTCCGGCTTGGGTTAATTTCTTTGAACATCAATTCCCCAATTTAAGAGAAATCCCATCTACCGCTAAATCTCCGCAACAAATGTTCGGTGCTATTGCAAAATCTTATTTTGCCGATAAAATAGGCGTTAAGAGAGAAGACATGGTCGTTGTTTCTGTAATGCCCTGTTTAGCAAAGAAATATGAATGCGGACGTGACGAATTTAAAGTAAATGGAAATCCTGACGTTGACTACTCAATCTCCACACGCGAACTCGCACACTTAATTAAATCTGCCAATATTGACTTCCGCGCACTGCCCGAGACTGATTTTGATAGTCCTCTCGGTGAATCAACAGGAGCTGCCGTTATTTTCGGTGCTACCGGCGGTGTAATTGAAGCTGCGTGCCGTACAGCCTACGAAGTAATTACGAAAAAACCTCTTCCAAAAATCGATTTCCACGAACTTCGCGGTTTAGAAGGCATTCGTTCTGCAACTATCGACATTGACGGAATTAAAATTAATATCGGTATCGCTCACGGATTGAGTAATGCAAGGAAATTATTAGAACAAATCGAACGCGGCGAATCACAATACCATGCTATCGAAGTGATGGCTTGCCCCGGCGGATGTATTGACGGCGGCGGACAACCGCTCCACCACGGTAATAGCGATATTATTAAAGCACGTTGGGAAGCTACTTATGAAGCCGATAAAAACATGCCTATCCGTAAATCTCACGAAAATCCATCAATTCAAGCTATTTATAAAGAGTTCTTAGGAGAACCTTGTGGCGAAAAATCGCACGAACTTCTTCATACTCACTACTTTGATAGAAAGAAAACGGTGGAAATAGATTTAGATTAATTAATTCTTCAATTTTAAAAAATTAATATTATGTCAAGTATAAAAATTAAAATAAAAAAAGAAACTAAGGATAAAATTGTTGAGATTTGTAATAGTTTTAATAATTCCCCCAAAGAATTAATTAATATTCTACACAAAACACAAGATTTCCTCGGTTATCTTCCTGCTGAAGCTCAAGAAGTTATAGCAGAACAAGTAAAAGTGCCAACAGCGAAAGTATACGGCATCGTTTCTTTCTACTCTTTCTTCACCATGATTCCTAAAGGGAAACACCCGATTTCCGTATGTATGGGGACTGCCTGCTACGTTCGGGGTGCTGAAAAAGTGTTAGACGAATTCAAACATCTTCTCAATATTAAAGTTGGTGAAACAGATAGCGCCGGCAAATTTTCATTAGCCTCTTTACGCTGTGTCGGAGCTTGCGGATTAGCACCCGTTGCTTTAATTGGAGGTAAAGTTTACGGACGTTTAGCACCGGACGATATTAAGAAAATTCTTAGCGAATACGACGACTGCGAATGTCAAAGATAAAAACTAAAGCAGTCTGATTCTACTCTCAAAACATCTCATGTTATTTTAAAAATGTGAGATGTTTTTTTTATTGTAGTAGAACGAAAATAATTTTATTTATTATTATTAGGGCGTGCCCCGTTCGCTGACGCTCACGGGTCGGCGCCCGGTTACAAGTCCGCGGGCACAAGCCGTGGGGTCGCAAGGCGGCAAAAAGAGCTTACAAGCTCGCTTTTTTGCCGCCGCGTCCCCAGCGGCTTCCGCCCTTGCGGGCTTTCCACCTAAGCGCCTCACGCACGCAAGTTGTTCGTATAAAGCATCTTATGAAACTATTTAAAGCGGAACGTAAACTCCGAAGGGGTGATATTTATAATAAAATAAGTTTAGGCTAAAGCCCCTAATATCAATATGATAATACCGTCTATGACTTAAAGGTGGTGGCAATTGATAGGAGAGAGATGGCAAGCATGCCCTCTCTCTCCTGCGTGAGGCGGGAGGCGGAAAGCCCGCAAGGGCGGGAAGCGCTGGGGACGCTGCCGCAAAAAAGCGACCAGCGGAAGCTCTTTTTGCGGCTTTGCGACCCCACGTTGCCCGCCCGCGTACTTGCAG
>DUOL01000070.1 GCA_012838875.1 Bacteroidales bacterium
AGACTATTTTTCCCATGTTTATTAATCGGAATAAATACTTCATTCAATTCTTTTAAATACATTAAAAGGTCATTAACGGGGAATTTTAAATCTTTTCTATATTTCCCGAGAGTGGCTATTAAAGCAAGACCGTCCAACCCGCCCAACGGATGATTGGATACAACGATATATCTTCCGGTTTTAGGTAGATTTTCTTCTTGGTTAATTTTAATCTCGACATCAAAATAAGAGATTACACTTTGCGCAAATTCTATAGAGGAAGTACCTTTATAATTATCAAGATACTCATTTATCTCATCTTGATGTATAAGACGTTTTATCCAATTCAAGACAAAAGAAGGAAGCCACTTATAAAGTTGTGGATTTTTATCTTTTACCGCTTTGTCAACATCAATATACATAATAATAAGGTCTATTACAACAACATTTTCAATAAATTTCGATATCTATCTATTACAATTGCAAAAATATATAAAAAAACATCAACTTATTGAACTAAAAAAGATTATTTCAATATCTTAAAAAAAATGTATTTTTGCGGCATGAAAAAAACAGCTATTTTCTTAATTTTCATATTCTCTCTCTCTTTCTTAAGCGGACAAAATATTAATTCGGACGAAGAGAGTATAAGAAATTTAAAACAAGGGGTTGATTTTTCCATTGCCGGAGGGGTCTTTTTTAGCAACTTTTACACCGCCGCTTATTACAACGGCAGTGCTACGAACGAAAATAATTTAAACTATATTTTTAATAACTATTCGTGGAAGCAGTCGATAGACAACCTAATTACTTCGAACAATCATTTTATTTCCGGCAGCGACCCTCAAATAAAATTAGCTGAGTTGCCTAAAAAAATGCGTTACTCACCCGGTTTTTTTATTCAATTAGGAGTTAAATATCGCTTTAACGAGTCTTGGGGGATATCACTCAACTATTCATTTGCCAGATTAAAAGCGGCTGATGTTTTTTCCGTTACTTTTAATAAAACCGTCCCCGGCAATGATACTCCCGACTATCTTCTTTATGACATTGTAGGGATAGAAAATCGTTCTTTTTTTGATTTGAATGCCATCTATCTATTTAAAACAAAAAGCATAGTAGAACCTTTTATAGAACTTGGAGGACAATTTAACTTTGTTCGTGTTAAAAGTTTTAATGCATATATTGAGGGACAGAAGTTTTCTTTATTGGATATTTATGGAGGGAGCACGTACGTAGCGAATACGAACATGCAGACATTCGACACCAAATATGGGGGAGCGGGCTTTGGCGTTTCAAGTGCTGTCGGTATTAAATTGGCATTTAATCCCATTATTTCGATTGATCCGACTTGTTATGTTACCGCTGCTAAATATGGGTTAAAAGGCTATAAAGATTTCACTTTCAACTATGGTTTTATGATTCGAATCGTGGTAAATGACTCTTTTTTTGGTAAATAATTTTATTTTTTTTGCATTAAAAAAAATTATATCTTTGCAGCGTAGTTTTTTCATTTCAAACTACTACGATTTACAATTTATCGGTTTTAAATTTTAATATATCCGTATACTTTATTATTAAAATACTTTTAATGTTTTCATTACTTATTTAACATCCAATTTATGCTTAATTCATCTGAACCAAAGCCTAAGAGAAAAAGAATCACAACTTCTCAGGCTTCTCCTATTGCAACTTCTAACGAAAATAAAATTCTTAACGTTAGCCTTACCAATAATAATAGTCGTGAACCGCTCAGTTCAAATTCAGCAGATAAAGGTAAAACAGCACCTGAAGAAGTAGTAAAAGAGAAAGAAACTGTTTATAATTCTCTTTCTGACGACACTGTTAGCGACATCCAACCCGAGGTGAAATCCGAAGAGTCTGAGCCTGCAGATACGACTACTGCTGCTGTTACTACTGCTACTGCCACTACTACTGCTAAATCAAGTAAAACCACACGTTCTAAAAAGGAAGTGTCAAAAACTACCAAGCAAACAAGCAAGAAAAAAAGCACAGAAAAGGCTACTTCTAAAAAAAGTCTTTTAGACACTATTCAAGGAGCTGACAAAACTACATCTTTAGAGCTTATCAATAGCACTCTTTTAGATGATGAGACGCTGATTTCGTCCCCTGATTTTTCTGATGACGAAGTAGAGACCGAGAAATTACTAACAGATACATCTATTGTAACAGACACGCCGTTAACGGAAGATGAACAAGTAATCATGGAGGCGGCTTCGGCAGAAAAAGCTCCCTCTATTTTTGAAGAGCAGTGGAATTTAGTTTCTCAAGCGACTTTCGAAGGTGAAATTTCAGCAGAAGGAGTATTGGAAATTACGCACGACAATTGCGGTTTTTTACGCTCGTCCGATTATAATTACCTCAACTCCCCCGATGATATTTACGTTTCTTTGTCACAAATTAAATTGTTCGGGTTAAAGAACGGCGATACGATTAAAGGACTTATTCGTCCTCCGAAGGAAGGGGAAAAGTTTTTCCCGCTTATTAAGGTGGAAAAAATTAATGGTAGATTACCGGAAGAGATTCGGGATAGAATTCCTTTTGATTATCTTACTCCCATGTTTCCTGACAAGAAAATTAAACTTACCGGGCATGCCGATGAGACTTTAAGTACACGCGTAATAGACCTCTTCTGTCCTATTGGCAAAGGGCAACGCGGGCTTATTGTGGCACAACCCAAAACAGGGAAAACCGTTTTACTGAAAGAGGTGGCTAATGCCATTGCCGCTAATCACCCCGAAATTTATCTCATTATTCTTTTAATTGACGAACGACCGGAGGAGGTAACCGACATGCAACGTGATGTTAAAGCTGAAGTTATCTCTTCAACTTTTGATGAGCCTGCTGAGAGACACGTTAGAATCGCCAATATTGTTCTTGAAAAGGCAAAGAGAATGGTTGAGTGCGGTCATGACGTATGCATTTTACTGGACTCTATTACCAGATTAGCACGTGCTTTTAACACGATAGCCCCAGCTTCCGGAAAAGTTTTATCGGGCGGTGTCGAAGCTAACGCACTGCAAAAACCGAAACGTTTCTTCGGGGCTGCAAGAAATATAGAAAACGGCGGATCCTTGACGATTATATCTACCGCTTTAATTGATACGGGTTCTCGAATGGACGAGGTGATTTTTGAAGAGTTTAAAGGTACCGGTAATATGGAATTACAATTGGATAGGAAATTATCTAATAAACGTATCTACCCTGCCGTAGACATTGTAGCTTCAAGTACCCGTAGAGACGACCTCTTACATAATAGCGAAACAATTCAAAGAATCTGGATTTTACGCAACCACCTTGCTGATATGACACCGGTAGAAGCTATGACTTTGATAAAAGAAAAAATGGGACCTACTAAAACTAATGAAGAGTTTCTAATTTCAATGAACGGCTAAAAGTAGATTTTCTGCAAAAAACTTGTATCTTTGTATCAAATTGTGGATAAATGGATTTAGTTTCAATAAAAAAGAGATTTGGTATTGTTGGGCATAATGCGGCACTTGACCGAGCTATTGAGATTGCCGTACAAGTTGCCATAACTGATTTATCCGTATTAATTACCGGAGAAAGCGGGGTTGGGAAAGACAATATTTCAAAGATTATTCACCAATATAGCAGCTACAAACATGGGGAGTATATTGCTGTTAACTGTGGGGCTATACCGGAAGGGACTATTGATTCCGAGCTCTTTGGGCACGAAAAAGGGGCTTTCACCGGAGCTACTGAAATGCGTAAAGGTTATTTTGAAGTTGCGAATAACGGAACTATTTTCCTTGATGAGGTTGCCGATTTGCCGCTTCCAACGCAAGCTCGATTGCTGCGGGTTTTAGAAAACGGCGACTTCATGCGCGTAGGGTCGTCCAAAGTTTTACGTACCAAAGTGAGAGTTATTGCAGCTACGAATGTTAATTTAGCCGATAGAATTGCTAAAGGAAAATTTCGTGCCGACCTCTATTATCGTCTTAATTCCGTTCCCATATATGTACCGGCACTACGCGAACGAAAAGAAGATATCTTCCTCCTCTTTACTAAGTTTGCATCCGATTTTTCCGAAAAATATCGCGTCCCTCCAATCTCATTAACTCCAAATGCTATCGAACTCCTTCAAGAGTACAGATGGCCCGGCAACGTTAGGGAATTAAAAAATATTACAAAACAGATATCTACCCTCGAAAAAAATAGAGTTATTGACGAAGAAACCTTATCTAAATATTTGAAGAAAAACACTTTATCTAATTTACCGATGATAATTCCCTCAACGTCAACTGATAAAAATGAACTTTTTGAAAGAGAGCTTATCTATAAATTTTTAATAGATATGAAGCGTGAGATGACCGAACTTAAAGCACTCGTTAATCAAATTATTCAAGACGAGGATGTAAATAGCAAAATAGGAAAAACCGTAGCGATTCCGAGTACAAGTATTGAGAGTGAATCTATTTTACATTTTGATGAAAAAAAGAGTGAGGATAGCGAACTATTCGAAGATTCTGTCGTCATTAATGAGCAATTCTCTCTGCTTGATTCAGAAAAAGAACTAATTAAAAAAGCACTAAAAAAACATAACAATAGAAGAAAAGAGGCAGCTAAAGAATTGGGAATATCGGAACGCACTCTTTACCGAAAAATAAAAGAATTGGATTTATAAATGATGCAAAAGAGAACGAAAATTTCTTTTTACTCCTATCACTCTGCAATTTTCGGATTGTTACTTCTGCTTTGCTCCTCCTGCAAAATGTCTATTTCATTGTCGGGGAGCGACATTCACCCAAACGCAAAGACGGTCAGTGTTGCCACTTTTATAAACAACGCCACTATTGTAAATCCTACTTTAAGTCAAGATTTCACGACGGCACTCAAAGATATGATACAACGCCAAACCTCGCTCGCCTTGGTTAATCACTCCGGCGATTACGCCTTTTCCGGTAGCATCTCCTCTTATACGATTTCACCTATCGCAATTCAAGGCACTGAAACGGCGGCAATGAACCGACTGACTATTTCCGTCCACATTAAATTTTCAAATAAATTTGATAAAAGCAAAAATTTCGAACAAACTTTCACTCGCTACGCTGACTATCCGAGTAATCAAAATTTCACAGCCGTGGAAAGTACTTTAGTTACTCAAATTAATGAAGCTCTCACTGACGACATTTTTAATAAGGCTTTTGTCAATTGGTAAAAATAGATGTTGAATTATGGATTCCGTTAAACGAGCATTTACAGACACAATATTACAATTCAAGCCACAAGAAAATGATATTGAACAATTTAAGTTGTATCAAGAATATTTCCCGGCTTCAGGATTAATTACTTTTTTGTATGCTCGAACATTAAAAGAGTTCAATCCGACTGCTTATGAAGCCCTAAAACCGAAGTTACTGCTCTCACTCATCAATCGAAATAAATTCCACTCTTATATTCCGCCCACGACTCCGCCGCAACGTGAACAAGTAAAACAACCACAACCGTCCCCGCCTCAAAACCTTCAACCACAGAAAAAGAGTGATGAGTTAATTATTGATAATTTAATTGAGAAGTTTTCCGCAGATCCTCCGAAAATCAAGTTTGACCCTGCTATTCACAACGATACTGCCAACTACGGAAAATCAAGTTGTGTTGAAAATCCCGAGATTATATCGGAAACTTTAGCTCTCATCTATGCTGACCAAGGATATGTCGGAAAGGCTATTAAAATTTTTAAAAAATTATCCTTGCAAAATCCAGAAAAAAGTTGTTATTTTGCAGAGCAAATTGAAAAAATAAAAACTGATAAAAAAAAGTCATAAAAAAATAAAAAATGTTAATATTCCTATTAGTAATCATTATCTTAGCTTGTTTAATTTTAGCTTTCTTCGTTCTCATTCAAGATTCAAAAGGCGGAGGGTTAGCCTCTAATTTTGCATCTTCCAACCAAATAATGGGAGTTCGTAAGACAACCGATTTTTTAGAAAAGGCAACTTGGAGTTTAGCCGCAGGAATTATGATACTTTGTCTTGCTTGTGCTTTTATTACAAAATCCGACTACAATAAGGAAAGACCTTCCAAAGCCGAAACCGAACAAACAACACAAGAATAAAAAGCAATCTCAATACTCTAATCAAAAGATAGATAAGGCGTTAATCGCTTTATCAACTCTTCGTACGCATGCGTACACTGTTGAAACTCCGTAATTGAATCAATTTTCCCGTTTTTCTCGCGATATTGAAGAACCGTCTTTACTAAATAGGCATCCATGTAAGGATGTTGTATCAACTCTTTATAATCGGCACTATTGATAGAAAGTTTTTTAATTCTTTTTTCGTCTATATAAAAATATTTTTCCAAATATTCTATCTTGAAATCTTGCAACGAAAAAATTTCAAGCAGTTGACTTAAATCGGCAAAACCTCCTAATCGGTCTCTATATTCCACTATTTTTTTTGCCCTCTTGGCACCAAATTGAGGAACTTTCATAATATCGTTCGTATCGCAACTATTTAACTCTATTTTCTTTAACTCGTACTGCTTTTTAATCGTATACTCACTTCGTCTATTTTTATTTTTATCAATAGTATCATTGGTCGAGTATAGAGGGAAATTACTCGCAAATTTTTCGTTTGAATAATATTTCCTATTTCCTCTAATAACCGCTAACGAATCGGCAATTTGTTTTTGTTTTGCCTCAAATTCGGCAATTTCTCGCTTAAATTTCTCCATATTATCATTGGACGAAGGAGTTTTTTTACTAAAAATTGTCGTTGCAAAGGAGAGCGTAATTAGTGTGAGTAACAGGAAGATAGCCCGCCATTCGCCCTTGGAAAATTTAAAATATTCTATCATCTATACTGTTTCCTTGTAATAATTTAGTAATAAATAGTCGTCTACAAAAATAAGAATTATTTTACAATTAAATAACTTTATTTTAATATTTAAGTGGAAATCAGCGTTAAAAAATTATCTCACATTCGACTTATGATATACTAAAAATCACTATTTTTGTACCTCTATTTAGCTACTTAAGCAAAGCTATAATTCTTTTTTTATGAAAAAAAAAATAGAACTATCATTTATTCTTTTATCACTTCTTTTTACAGCTTGTACACACAAGGAGGTAACCTACCATCCAAACGGTACCGTTCGTTCAATAATTGAATATAAGGGAAAGAAAGAGCACGGCTTGTCGGTTTATTACCGTGATGACGGAAGTAAAAAGTTGGAAATTCAACTGATAAACGGCAAAAAAGAGGGGAAAATGACACGTTGGTTTACGGGGCAAAAAGTTGAATCGGAAAGTTTTTATAAAAATGACCTATTAGACGGGATTGAACGTATTTATAACAGACAAGGAGAATTAATCACTGAAATTCATTACAAAGAAGGAAAAAAGAACGGATATTATGCTTCGTGGCACGCTCGCGGCTTACTGAAAGAGGAAGGAGCTTTTTATGACGACCTGTTCGACGGCGAGTGGCACTATTTTGACAAACGTGGATTTCCCGTAGGAGAAGCCTCTTTTGATAAAGGAAACGGAACTTTAATAGCCTATGATGAAGAAGGAAATTTAATGAAAATCACTCATTACGTTCAAAATCTAAAGGATGGAATTGAGATTGAATTTGCAAGCAACGGTGATACCATAAAAAAGACAACCTATCAACAAGATAGAATTATTGCTATTAAAGAGTATTAAGATGTCTCATCGCTTAACATATAAAATTCTCCTGATTACTTTGCTCCATTTGCTTGGGATAAGTCTCCTATTTTCACAAAGCACACCGAGAAAAATCAACTTTAGAGCTAATACCTTAGAGTACGATGAATATTTTATGCCTGGGGTCGACCGATTTATCGGAAACGTTGTTTTTTCGCACGAACAAACAATCGGTTACTGCGATAGCGCCCACTTCTATAAAGATAGAAACTATATGGAGGGCTTTGGAGAACGAATTAAAATTGTGATTAACGACTCCACCTTTTTATATGGAAAATTTTTAACGTATGACGCTGACAGAAAACTTATTACTATCTCAAAAAATGTAATTTTAAAAGATAGTAAATCGGTTTTATATACGGACAGTTTAGTTTATCGCACGGATACGGAGGTGGGATATTATATTACGGGGGGAAAAATGCTTAGTAAAGATAATGTCATTACAAGTGTGGTGGGACATTACTATACGCCATTAAACAAAATTGTTCTGAAAAAAAATGTAAGACTTAAGAGTAATCAGTATAATATGGAGTGCGACTCTTTAACTTACAATACCAAAGAAGAGACTGCCTATTTTATTTCTCGCACTAAATTGGTTTCAAACGAAAATACTATTTACACTCTTTCAGGCTGGTACAATACCACAAAAGATATCGCTCTTTTGGTTGATAGTGTTGAATTATTCAATAAAACGCAACATCTTAGCGGGGATTCTATTTTTTATGATAGAAATTTACGTTTCGGCATTGGTTATCAAAATGTTATAATCGTTGACACGGCTAAAGGCTATATTGTCAAGGGCGATTATATAGAACATCATGAATTGGGCGGTACTTCAGTCGTTACGGACAGCAGTTTATTGATTTTAATAGAAGAAAAAAGAGACTCTCTCTTCCTGCACGCCGACACGTTAAAACTTTTTTTTGATTCTCTACAAGAACCTCAACTGATACAAACTTATAACCACGTGAAATTCTATCGTAATGATATACAAGGTGTTTGTGATTCACTTGTCTTCTTTGTTCAAGATTCTACGCTAATTATGTATCACAATCCCGTTCTTTGGTCGGGAGAGAATCAGCTGTCTGCCGATACGATTCGTTTTTTTATGCTGGATTCTTCTCACATAAAGGTACAGCTTCTAAAATCGAGTTTTATTGCCTCCTCGGTGTTTGAGGAAAAGGAGTTTAATCAAATCAAAGGATTAACCATTATAGGGTATATTTTCGAAAAAGAGTTGACCAAAGTTAACGTTATTGGGAATGCCGAATGCCTCTATTTTATACTTGAGGAGGATAGCTCGCTCATCGGGATAAACTCTTCTGCTACAAGTGAAATGACTATTCTATTTGAAAATAATGAAGTTAGCTCTATCACATTTTTCAATTCACCGGATGGGCTTTTATATCCTGATAAGCAACTTGAGCAGCCTGACCGCTTATTGAAAGATTTTGCATGGCTTGTCAGCTATCGTGCGCTCACTCCTACCGACATTTTCCACACTCCTATTCCGCGTTATAAGGTGCTACCGCCTAAAGATAAGAATAAAAGTGATTAACAAATCCTTTCTTAATATTTTCAGCTCGGCAACTCTAAGATAACTAATTTTATTTGAGAGCAAACAATGTAACAAATGCTTTATAATCAAGCAGTTAATTTTATTTTCTATTAGGGCGTGCCCCCTCGCTTCGCTCGGGGTCGGCGCCCGGTTACAAGTCCGCGGGCACAAGCCGTGGGGTCGCAAGGCGGCAAAAAGAGCTTACAAGCTCGCTTTTTTGCCGCCGCGTCCCCAGCGGCTTCCGCCCTTGCGGGCTTTCCACC
>DUOL01000071.1 GCA_012838875.1 Bacteroidales bacterium
AATTGTTCCGTCATTACCGCCATAGCAACGAACATCTGTTCCTGTAATATTGGCGGATAATAGTGTCGAAGGTATGTAGAGATTAAGGGTTATAGTGCTGTCACAACCGTATTGATTTCCTTGTGGTATTGTGTGCGTATAGCTTCCCGATTGCGTATAAGTTTGTCCATTAGCAGTCCAAGTGTAGCTGTTACAAGTATTTACGTTGATAACAACATTTGAAGAGGGAGAAATAGTAAGATTAAGCGTTACAATACTGTCACAACCGTTTTGAGCAGTAAACGTTTTAGTATAAGTACCGGAGGTGTTATAGGTCGTTGTCCCCCAAGTATATGAATTACATTCAGTAACAGTAAATTGTGAGCTAATTTGAGCAGGTTCAGTAATGGAAATACTATGAGTGTAGGAACATCCGTAAGTATCGTGTACATGAACTTCATAGTTTCCTGCGGGGATATTAGTAGCCGTCTTCGTAGTACCGGCCGCAACATTCGTGTATCCTCTTATGGCAGAACCTAAATCTTGGACATCGTAAATATATATGCTATATGGAGCTGTGCCGCCATTAGGACGAACCGAAATGGTTCCATTATTTGCTCCGTTACAAAGAATATTTGTCGAATTTATTGTTGCCGTTAGTGGTGTCGTGGGAATATAAAGATTAAGCGTCATAACACTGTCACAACCGTATTGATTGCCTTGTGGTATTGTGTGTGTGTAACTTCCCGACTGCGTATAGGTTTGTCCATTAGCAGTCCAAGTGTAACTGTTACAAGTATTTACGTTGATAACAACATTTGAAGATGGAGAAATAGTAAGATTAAGCGTTACAACACTGTCACAACCATTGTGCGCAGTTAATGTTTTCGTGTAAGTCCCAGAAGTGTTATAGGTCGTTCCCTCCCAAGTATACGAATTACATTCCGTAACAGTAAATTGTGAGGTAATTCGAGTCGGTTCAGTAATTGTAATAGAAACGGTTTTCGTACAAAGATTCGAGTCGGTAACAGTAACGGTATAGGTACCGGGTGATAGATTTGTAATTGTCTGTGTGGTATCTGTAGTATTCCATAAATAATCATAAGGAGTTTTTCCGCCGTTAACATTCACGGTAACACTCCCGTCATTACTTTGATAGCAGGAGATAGGTTGGACGATAGAAGCAGTTACAACAAGTGGAGCAGGTTCAGTAATGGAAATGCTATAAGTGTAGGAACATCCGTAAGCGTCATGAACATGAATTTCGTAATTTCCTGCGGGGATATTAGTAGCCGTCTTCGTAGTACCGGCCGCAACATTCGTATATCCTCTTATAGCAGAACCTAAATCTTGGGTATCATAAATAGAAATGCTATATGGAGCTGTTCCTCCATTAGGACGAACAGAAATGGTTCCATTATTTGCTCCGTTGCAAAGAATATTTGTCGAATTTATCGTTGCTGTCAGTGGTGTCGTGGGAATATAAAGATTAAGCGTCATAACACTATCACAACCGTATTGGTTGCCTTGCGGTATTGTGTGTGTATAGCTTCCCGATTGCGTATAAGTTTGTCCATTAGCAGTCCAAGTATAACTTTCACATGCATTTACATTAATAATGATATTTGAAGAAGGAGAAATAGTAAGAT
The DNA here is from genome assembly GCA_012838875.1 of Bacteroidales bacterium. Classification (GTDB taxonomy): domain Bacteria; phylum Bacteroidota; class Bacteroidia; order Bacteroidales; family WCHB1-69; genus DUOL01. The sequence goes on from DUOL01000071.1 coordinate 1,629, forward strand.
TAAGCGTTACAATACTGTCACAACCGTTTTGAGCAGTAAATGTTTTAGTGTAAGTTCCGGAAGTGTTATAAGTCGTTCCTTCCCAAGTATACGAATTACATTCTGTAACAGTAAATTGTGAAGTGATTTGAGCCGGTTCCGTAATAGAAACATTGTGTGTATATGAGCATCCGTAGTTGTCGTAAATATAGACAACATAATAACCAGCAGGTATATTATTAGCTGTTTTCGTAGTACCGGCGGCAACATTTGTATAACCTCTGATAGAAGTCCCTAAATCAAGAGTATCATAGATGAAGATACTATAAGGTGCGGTTCCGCCTGTAGGACGAATTGAAATTGTTCCGTTATTTGCTCCGTTACAAAGAATATTTGTAGAATTAATCGTTGCAGATAATGGCGTTGTTGGTATATAAAGATGTAGATATATAATGCTATCACAAGAGTTAGGATCTCCACTATATAGTTGATGAGAATATGTTCCGCTTTGATTATAAGTAATCTGATTCAAGTCCCAAGTATAATCGCTACAACTATTAACAAAAATATCGCGTGTGCCGGCATAATTAATAGTTAAATATAGTAAATAGGTTGTATCACAAGCAGATGGGTCAGACGAGGCTACAATATGACTATAAATTCCACTTTGTGTATAGGTAGAGTCGTTCAAAGCCCAAGTGTAAGAACCGCAAGCTGTTTCGGAAGTCTCAATCGTAGCGGTGGCGTCTATGGAAAGATGTAGATAAACAGTACTGTCACATCCTTGTGCATTCCCGTTTACTATCGTGTAAGAATATGTTCCGCTGTATGTATACATAACATGATTCAAAGGCCAAGTGTATGAACCGCAAGCTGATACGTGAATATCGCTATGTGTATTTGGGATAATAGTCAAATAGAGTGTAACGGTACTATCACATCCGTTAGAAGCGGTAAAGGTTTGTGTATATCTACCTGAATTATTATAAGAAACGGAGTTCCAAGTATAAGTTCCACATGAAATTACCGTGTCTTTTGTTACAATTCTAGGAGGTCTATTTATAAATACGGTAATATTTGTTTCACAACCATTATTATCTGTAATATTTGCGTTATAGTTGCCGGGTGCTAAATCTGTAATTAGAGCTGTTCTTTCTAAATTAGACCAAAAATATTGATAAGGAGCAGTACCGCCGGTTACGGAAATTTCAATAATTCCATCTTCCGAATCATAACATGTAACATCAACTTGTCGAATTATGTCTACATTAAGCTCTGAGGGAGAGGCGATAGTTATTTCTTCAATGAATAAGCAATTGTGCGCATCATAAACATAAACGGCATAAGTTCCTGCCGTCATATTATTTGAAGTTTTACTAACTCCAGCCGGTACATTATTAAAACCTCTAATGACAGAACCTAAATCATTAGTATCGTATATGTAAATATTATAGGGAGGTGTACCTCCATTGACTATAGTAGATATTGTACCATCATTACCTCCATAGCAGCTTGCATCGGTATACGTTACTGTAGGAGAAACGCTTGAAGCCGGTTCTGTAATTGTAATAACATCTGTAGTAGAACACTGTGTTAAATTATGTGTAACTTCGATAGTATATGTTCCCGCATATAAATTTTGTGCTTGGCTTGAGTTAGAAACAATATTAGAAGCCACATCTTTCCAAACAAACGTATAATCAGCTTCATAACCCGTTAAAGTATAAAGGTTCACTCCTGCGCTTCCGGTTGAGTCCCCATGGCAAGCAATATTTGAAGCATTAATAGTGAAGTTGGGTAAATTATTAACCTTAATCGAACCGGTTGCTGTAGCAGGAGTACAATTACCTATTGTAGCGACAGAATATAAAAATGTACCTATAGTAGTGGGAGTTCCTGATATAATAAGAGTATCGCCACTAGTAGTTACTTGAACTCCTGGGGGAATATTATTCCATGTTAGTACTGCGGAATCGGAGCCGGAACCCCAAACATATCTAATTTCATCAATGCTATTACCTAAGCAAAATTCTTGTGTTATAGTTGAACTATCTGTTAATAATGTTAAAGTTTCTTCGGGATAGACAGTTAATAGTGCCGTGTCAATATATGGAGGACAAGAACCGTTTGTTGGAGTTAAGAGTGCTATAATCTCTATGCTATTGACATTATTAAAATCGTACAAATAGAGCTGTGAAGCGGTTGAGTTGGAGGTGATTTGATAATCAAATTCCGTAATAGTACCGGTAATAGGATTTTGAGTATATAGCGGTGCTACTCCGTAAGACCATGTATATGCTCCTGCGGTTGAACTTTCAATGCTAAAATCATGGGTTTGGCTTTCACATATTGTTCCGTCTATTAATGGCGATATATCAAAAGATGGGTCAGCCTGGATTATCCACCTAGCTTGGCTTGTCTGTACGGTTACCCATGTAGTTCCGCCATCCGGTGTGTTTTGAGCTCTCACAAAAATGAAAATCGTGTCGCCGGCTTGTGTTGGAGTTTGGGAAATGCTTGCGTCAACGGGAATATAAGGAGTATTAACATTAACAACATTATCATTTAATTGTGTTAAATTCATCCAAGTGCTACTTTCTTGTGTTCCATTTAGGAAGTGATATGCGTACATCCATTCATAAATGTAAGTGCTTGAGTCAAAGCCCTGTAGAACGATATTTGTTAGTCGTAGTGAATCGTAGGAGATACAGACGGTGGACCACCACGAGTCACGGACATAACTAATAGAGCCGAGAGGAGCCGTAATCTCCCATGAATAAGAGGCAATCATTCCTGCCGAACATGTATCGCTATGTTTAATTTCAAAAGTTACCTCTCCTTCAAAGATATCATTATCTTCTATCATAATAGGAGTTGAGGTGTTAGTCCAAGGTAGCCAAGGACCTCCATTAATTCGATAAAGATAACCGCAATCTGCATCAATATTATTTCCGGGTTGAGGGTTGGAAATTTCTATGGCTAAATTCTCATCATAAGGTACGGGGGCTGTTCCTCCGTTTGGCAGTATATTCCACGTTATACTAGGAGCTGTTTCACACTGGATATAAATGGTGATTGTGGCTGTTGCTGTACAGAAATGGTGGTCGGTAACTTCAACTTGATAAACGCGAGTTTGCCCCGTATCACCAATTACTGTAACTGTAGGGCTATCACTATATCGTCCGGTGATTGTTCCGGGTCCTGAATAACCGACAGTTGTCCAATAATAATCTAAAAATTGGTGGTCATCACCGGTGATTTGTGTATATAGTCGTGTGCTTTCGCCTCCACATAGGGTGGTATCATCTGCCGTTATGGTTACTATAAAAAGGTCGTTTTCAATAATAACAGTATCAGTAACGGTTTGTCCTAATAAATGATCCGTTACAGTAACTACATAGGTTCCTGCGGTAAGCCCCGTTGCGCGTGCTGTTCGTTGCCCCGAAGGCTCCCAAAGATAAGTATAAACCCCGCTTCCCCCCGAAGGTACGGCTGTCGCTGCCCCAATTCCTTGTCCGCAAGAATTGTCTTTTCTAACGTCAACAATTTCACAAAGAAGAGAGTCAAGAACAATGATTGTATCAGTATAAGTAGTAGGACACCCCGGTCCAATAGTTGTAAAATCAACATAATATGTTCCGGATTGTGTTAAAGGATTTAACCCATAGATGAAAGAATTAGCAACCGTAATAGTAGTTATTCCGACAGAATTATTCGGGCGAACTTGCATGTTATAGCTGGTTGCTCCGTTTCCTAAAGTGTGTGAATATTGCCCGGGAATGGAATTACCTGCAATGATTGTAATATTATATCCCGAAGGTGTTAAAGTATGTAAAGTCCGTACGGTTAAATACAACACTTTAACAGTATCAGGCGGTATAGATCTAATGGTTGTGTCAACCATCGCATTTACGACACTTGCTACAAAAATAGTGTCTACATATAATCCCGGAGTAGGAAAAGGTCCTACGTTGAACCCATTTTCTGCGTAAGATGAGCCCGGACAAATAGTGTCATAAACTAACTGCAAAACAGGATAAACCTGTTGCACACCTTCCCACATAGAATGGGTCTGAATCACTCCTAACGAATCGGTATTTTTGTAAACATAATCTATCTGACCGACAGTATAACTAACAGAGCCTGTAGTGTGTATAATATCTCCGCCGCAGGGAACTATAGCTACTTGCGAAAAAGATGTTAAACTTAGAAAAATCACTGTGAAAAAGAAAGAAAAGATTTTTCTCATATCATTTTGTATTTTAATTTTTAAACCATTGACAATGAGGCTATTGATAATAATATACAATATTCCATAATTTAATTATTATTGCAAAAATAGCAATATTTTTTAAATTATCAAGAACTTGAAAAAAGATTATAATAAGTTTTTTATTTTATGATAAAAACACGGGTTTAGAAACCGATACGTGTTACTTGTTCAATATTATCAATTTTTGACAAATTTTCGATAAGATTATTTAGTGTATTTACATTTTCGATATAGAGCATCATTACACCGGTAAAAACATTTCGTTTTGTTTCAATATTAATAGATTTAATATTCAGTTCAAAATCTGAGCTGACGATATCAATAATATCCTTTAATATTCCCTTTTTGTCAAAACCGACAATTCTTATTCCTGATAAAAATGCGATATTTTGTTCTTTTCGCCACCTTGCCTTAATAATACGGTTTCCATATTTAGACATCTGCTCAATGGCATTATTACAATTAATACGGTGTACTACCAACGTTTTTTTAGAACTTTGAAACCCCACGACTTGGTCACCGGGAATAGGTTTACAACAATCTGCAATTTGCACTTGTTCTATATTATCAAAAGACTCATCCAACATGAAAATTTCCGGATTTATTTTCAACTCTTCGTCTATAAGTTGTTCCAGCGAGGTTTCATGTTTTTTTTCTGTAAACTTCTTTTGAAATTCCTCTAAATCCGCATTTTCTTCGTTAAAAAATATTTTTCTTATTCTATTTTTTGATAATTTCCCTATGGCAATGTAGTTCCAAAACTCGATGGGTGATTTTATTTCGAGTGCATCTTGTAATTTTCTAATATTTGCCGAAGAATATTTAATTTTTAATTCTTCAAAAAACATTTTTAACAGATTTACCCCTTTATCATAATATTTTTTTTGTTCCGCACGAATTTGACTCTTAATAGCCTCTTTCGCTTTTGAAGTTTTAACAAAATCTAACCAATCTGCTTTGGGAGTCTGTTTTTTTGAGGTAATAATCTCTACCTGATCTCCATTTTTCAGAACATGATTCACGGGAACAATGTTATAATTTACCTTTCCACCGATGCAAGTGTCTCCGAGTTGTGTGTGCAGTTCGTAGGCAAAATCTAAAATGGTCGAGCCGGCAGGTAAAACTTTCATATCTCCTTTCGGAGTGAAAATGATAACCTCTTTTAAATCTAAATTCAGTTTAATTTCATTAAGAAAATCGAGTGCGGACGTATCTTCGCTTTTTAGAATATCTCTAATTTTCGTTAACCAATCTTCAACTCTATTTTCGTAATCTTTAGGCGTTTTATTCTCCTCTTTGTATTTATAGTGAGCGGCAAACCCTTTCTCCGCTATTTCGTCCATTCGCTTAGAACGAATCTGAACCTCTACCCATTTCCCGCTATTGCTCATCGCCGTAACATGTAATGCTTGATAGCCGTTCGGTTTCGGATTCGTTAGAAAGTTCCTTTCACGTGAAGCATTGGTCTTATAAAGTTCCGTAACAATAGTGTAAATTGCCCAACAAATTGGCTTTTCATTCTCTACGTCACTATCAAAAACAAAACGAACGGCGAAAATGTCGTAAATGTCTTCAAAATCTATTTTTTTCCTCTTCATCTTTTGATAAATAGAAAAAATAGACTTTGTACGACTTGACACTTCGGCATCAATTCCTTTCTCTTTCAATTTTTCTTTAATAGGTCGGACAAAATCTTCAATTAATGTTTCACGTTCAGGTTCACTTTTCTTTAATTTATTGGAAATCGTGTTGTATGCAATGGGGTCGGTATATTGCATTGCATAATCCTCTAACTCGCTTTTTATACTGTATAACCCCAAACGATGTGCTATGGGAGCGTAAAAATATGCCGTTTCCGAAGCTATTTTCCACTGCTTTTCAAGCGGCATGGCGTCTAAAGTTCGCATATTATGTAGCCTGTCCGCTAATTTAATTAAAATTACACGGACATCCTCCGACATAGACAAAAATATCTTTTTGAAATTTTCTGCTTGAATGGAAATATCTTCGTCATTAATGACAATATCCTCAATCTTTGTCAAGCCATCTATAATTTTAGCTACCTTTTCTCCGAAAATATCTTGAATATCTTCCAACGTATAATCGGTATCTTCAACTACGTCGTGTAATAAAGCACAAACAACAGAAGTCGTTCCTAAATTAATCTCCTGAGAAACAATTTTAGCAACTTCGAGAGGATGATAAATGTAAGGTTCGCCCGTTCGGCGCCTCATGTCCTTGTGTGCATTGACCGCTAAATGAAAAGCCTTGCGAATTAACAATCGTTGCTCTTTGTTCGTCTTATCGTAAAGATACGATAGAATCTCTTTGTATTTTTTAAGAATCTCTTTCCGTTCTTTTTTTTCGTCCGGAATATATTTCGTGCTCTTTGTTGCCATAGTAAGTTGGATTATTTTCTCCCCTTGTTATAGTTTGCTTATTGACATTTTTAAAAAATTACTCTTTAATCAATTTTTTGGTGATAATACTATTTTTATTGCTGATTTTTATAAAATAATAACCGGAAGCACAATTTCCCATATTAAATTCATGAACACCTGACGGTACTATCTTTTTATTTACCAGTCGTCCGCTGAAATCAAAAATTTCAACAGAATTATAGTTACAGTCCGATAATAAAGTTAGGTAAAACTTGTCCGTTGTCGGATTTGGAAAGATAGAGCAAGAAAGTTGAGAAGTTGTGAAATCATCTATCCCGACAGTGTTCAATGCTTTCAATACGGCAGCGAAGGCGTCAACCTTGCCGTATCCGAATCGGTCAATTCCGGCTTCTGTCGTATATCTGTCTTGATAAGCAGTTTCATGGAGAATTTGCTGAACTTGCAAAGCCGAAAGCAGAGGATTGGCTTGAAGAAGTAAAGCAACAACGCCCGCTACGTAAGGAGAAGACATTGAAGTCCCTGATAACGGAACATACTCATATTCCCGACCTTCAAAGGTAACAGTCGCCCAAGGAGAGCCGACATCATGGTCTGTAAAACTTGAAATCGCAGAAATGACATTGCTGCCGGGAGCTGATATTTCCGGTTTCATTCGTCCGTCAATCGTAGGACCGGAACTTGAAAAATAGGCGATATAACTGTTTTGCCAATTATAATCGGAATTATATACGCCGGAAGAGTGTGCGGCAACTGTAATAGAGCGTTCTTGCGTTCCGGGAGTGCTCACGCCGCACTTGTTATCACCCGCCTTCCAACCCGTTAAAGGAGCGGAAAAATCAGTCCCCCAATTACCGACTCTACTCGTTAACTCTACCACATTCCAAGCGTGAAAATGCCCGCTATCCGCGAAAGCAACTAACGCAAATTTATAATTGGTAGGTGTGGGCTTCTTAATATGTAAATAAGCCTTCGGTCTATCATTGTAAGGATTTCTCTTTTCTAAAGAAACTCTATAAAAGATGGTGTCGTTAGCTATTAGAAAAAAAGTGTCAATTTCGGAATCTCCATCACAAGTGTTAAAAATTGGAGAATCTGCTATTTTTTGGTATCCGCTGTTTAAAACTGAAAGATTAAAATTGAAACTATGATTCGGACAACTTATCATGCTAATACATTGCCCCCAATAATTTTCAGTCGGATAATTAAAAAACTCAATCTTAGTTTTCAGCGTGTCGGTAGAATTTTGAAAATCGTAATCAACATGAAAATTGACATCTCCATTATTACCCGCACTCGATACAAAAACAATCCCTTCGTCTGATAAGGTCTCAATCACATCATTGAGAGGTCCTTTTCCATCGGGATTATCCATATAATAGAGTCCCCAACTCATATTGATAACAAGCCTCTTCTCTTCCTCTTCAGCAACTCGTTTCATCCAATTAAAGGCATCCATAACGGAAGCCTCATCAACTAAAAACGTAGCAAAAAGCAAGTTCGCATCGTAAGCAACTCCGCGATATACGGTATGAGCACCGCTTCCACCGGCAATAGAGGCAACGTGCGTGCCATGATAATGATGACCGTAAATATTGCTTGTATCACATTGTGCTTCTAACAACGCCTCTTTTCCTATAAGTTCAGTCCCATAAGTGAAATCAGTCGGCGGCGGTCCCGCTTGACGAAACTGGTCCCATGCTCGCAAAACCCTGTAATCTAATAAATTAGTGTCGTAAAAAGAGGGGTGAGTATAATCGAAACCCCAATCGGTAAAACCGATAATGACGTTTTTTCCGGAATAGCCTTGCGGCAAATCCGTACCATTCCAAACTTTGTCAACATTCCCATTTCGCACGGCTTTATTCAGTAACGGCTGTATTTTGCGAGCAGGCGATACTACTTCCACTCCCTTCATAGCTTTAACCGAATCGACATTTTCTTTGGGAAGCCAAACCGATATGATATTCCCCGTTTGTGAACGAATTTCCCCTTTTTGCTTCTCAAAAGCAGACTTGTCAAAATGTTCGTTTATTTTAATTAAGTACGATTCTTTATCCGCAGGCTGTGCAAATGCTGTTCCATAAAAAAGAATTACTATTAAAAAAATTAAAATAAGAGGTGAATAAAATTTCATACCGTATTTATTCTTTAATGGTTAATTTTAATATTTCCATAAAGTTAGAAATGTCAGCATTCTCTTCACGTAAATAGTCGAGTTTCTCTTTGTTATCGTAAATTATTTTTTTGGTTTCCAAATTAGCGTCTACAAGGATAGAAATATCATCTATAGGAAACTTTACATGTTCTCTCAAATAGGCTAATACTTCATTTTTCTTACCTTTAAAATGCTCAAATTGAATATTGCTTTTAACTTTAACAACGATTTTATTATCCTGAAAATCAGGGGGAATGTCTTTTAAGGGGTGATGAATCGTAGGAAACTTTTCAAAAACGACACTCAACATCTCATTCCATACGTCAGTCGAAAGAGTTTGTGGCGTAGTCGTATGGTCGGGAATTTGCTCATCTGTGCTCAAAACTTCACTTTCCTCCAAATCGCTATCTTCTTCTTCCGAAACATCGCTAAGCGATTGACTCTCAGTAGTTGCTCCGCCGGCTTCGCTGCGAACCTCTTTAACAACCTCTCTATCAACCTCTCTATCAACCTCTCTATCAACCTCTCTATCAACCTCTCCACCAATCTCTCCACCAATCTCTCTACCAACATCTTCGCTAACGCTAACCTCTCCGTTAACTTCTCCGTCAACTTTTTCAGTAGTTTCTTTGTCAAACGATCCGGTAGTTTTCTCAGCAATTTTTTCAACAACGTCTACTACTTCCGTTTCTTCGTTACACTCTTTTTCTTCGTTTTTAGCAGCAGGTTTTACTTGGTCGGTAGGACTATCTTTCACGACATCTTTAATCGGAATTGTCTTTTTGGAAGTCAGCGTATTAGGATTCACAAAACCGCTTTGAGTAATTTGCGGTTTCATGGAAACTCTATTCCCGTTGGTCGGTTGTTTCCCGTTTTCTTCTAAATTATTTTCCCTCCCGTGATTGCCTGACCGCTTGTTGTCTTTGCGTATGCATATAATTTGCATTAATCTGCATAAGAGTAATTTCGATAGAAAATCGTTTATTATTAGACAGTTTGTAGTTAAAATCACAATTATTGGCTAATTCGAGTGCTCGAAGTAGCAATAAAGAATCAATTTTCTTTGCTTGCTCAACAAATCTAACTTGCATTGTATTTGAAGTCTCCAACAGATGTGCCGTATTTGGATTTTGAGCAATAAGTAGATTTCTAAAATGTCCTGCCAAGCCCATTATAAAATGTTGTCCGTCAAATCCTCTATTTAAAATATCATCAAAAAGCAACAATGCGTCTGCGATATTATCGCTAAAGAGATAATCGGTTATATTAAAATAGTTTTCAACGTCAAGCACGTTCAAGTTTTCAATTGCAGCTTGATAGGTAAGGTGGTTTCCCGAAAAACTTACTAATTGGTCGAAGATAGAAAGTGCATCGCGTAAGGCACCGTCAGCCTTATGGGCAATCACTCGAAGTGCCTCTTCATCAGCGGTAATATTTTCGTTCTCGGCGACAAATTGTAAATGTTTAACTATGTTATGGTCAGAAATTCTTTTAAAATCATAAAGTTGACAACGTGAAAGTATCGTAGGAATAATTTTATGTTTTTCAGTCGTTGCCAAAATAAATTTCACGTATGCCGGCGGCTCTTCCAATGTTTTTAAAAAAGCATTAAAAGCCGTAGAGGAGAGCATGTGCACCTCATCAATAATATACACTTTATATTTCGCACCCTGCGGATTAATACGCACCTGTTCGATTAAAGAACGAATATCCTCAACGGAATTGTTAGAAGCGGCGTCAAGTTCATAAACGTTAAAGGAGGCAGATTCATTAAAAGAACGACAAGATTCACACTCATTACAAGGTTCAAAATCTTCCGTTAAGTTCAAGCAGTTTAAAGCTTTAGCAAAAATTCGTGCGCAAGTCGTTTTCCCCACACCACGCGGTCCACAAAAGAGAAATGCCTGAGCTATCTGCTTGGTCTTAATAGAATTTTTTAACGTAGCTACAATCGCATCTTGCCCTACTACGGACTTAAAAGTCATAGGACGATATTTCCGTGCCGATACAATGAAATTCTCCATATTATATTGTATAGATTGAGATTGAAATTAGGATAAAATAGAAGTAAAACCCTCTTTTTATCTCTGCAAAGATACATCAATATTTTTATTTTTTATTCATGCAACAAAGAATATTTTCAAAATTCATCACTATTTATTATTCCCCATTTTTAGTTCATTTATTTAATTTTCAATCTTTAATTTTTTATTTTATTTTTAATTAGGGCGTGCCCCCTCGCTACGCTCGGGGGTCGGCGCCCGGTTCCAAGTCCGCGGGCACAAGCCGTGGGGACGCAAGGCGGCAAAAAGAGCTTACAAGCTCGCTTTTTTG